>PLQW01000023.1 GCA_003160215.1 Acidobacteriaceae bacterium | reverse complement strand
CCGCCTTCGGATTGACAACCGCGACTCTGAAGATTTCCTCCCGTGAGATCAGCGATTAGTTGAGCCTATGGATGTGCTCATGGTACGAACTCTAATCCTATTCGTCGTCTTCACTCTTCCCGGAATCGCTTCGGCTCAGAACTTCTCCGGGGCCAAGCCGCCCATCACGGGCATTGCCCACGTCACGCTTTATGCGGACGACATGACGAAGTCGCAGCAGTTCTATCAGTCCTTGCTTGGCTGGGAAATGGTGCCTGGAGGCCGTGCACATTCTGGAGTCCGCTTTTATGCAAACCATCTCCAATACATTGAGTTGATCTCTCCACCCGATTTCGGGCGCATGGACCGCTTGGACTCCGTCGCCTTTGCCACAACCGACGCAGAGTCTCTGCGGCGCTACTTGGAAAGTCGGCAGGTTGTCGTGCCTCGAGCCTTAACCATCGATCGTGACGGGTCAAAAACCTTTCTCGTTCATGACCCGGAGGGAAACCGGATCGAATTCGTACAACCAGGAACTCATCTTCTGCCGGAGCCCAGGCTGGCATCGAGAAGACTCAGCTCACATATCATTCATGCCGGCTATGTTGTGCGCAACCATGCCGCGATGGATCGCTTCTACAAAGACATTCTCGGATTTCACCTCTACTGGCAGGGTGGGGCCAAAGAGGGGGACATCGATTGGGTCATGATGCAAGTTCCGAATGGAACCGACTGGATCGAGTACATGCTGTATTTGCCTGACCGGCCGTCACGCGCACAACTAGGCAGTGCGGATCACTTTGCGCCAGGTGTGGTGAGTGTCGCCCAATTGCAACTGCAGCTTGAGCAGCGCGGATGGAAACCGGCGCCGCACAAGAATCCGCAAGTGCTCGGCGTTGACGGCAAACTTCAATTGGACCTGACCGATCCGGCAGGCACGCGGGTCGAGTTCATGGAGTTCCTGCCGATCAAAACGCCATGCTGTTCCCCTTACACCGGAACTCAGCCCTCGCCGGATTCCAATCAATGGTAGTCGAGGAGAAGCAGATGGGAATCTCTTCATCGGTAGTGAAGGGCAATCATCGGAATAGAACGGCGAGGAAGTGTGCAATCGCCGTTGCCCTGTGTTTAACATTCGCGAGCGCAACCGCTCAGCCGAGTCCGCCCGCCTTTGACGGAAATCCCGCATCGTCGGCTGACCTGGAGGACGGCCGTCCCCTTCACGTTGCAAAGTTTGATCGCACCGCGGATCGCGCCTTGCTGGCCATGGAAAGACGCGCGCACGAACTGGGAATTCAGGGCGTCGCAGTTGTTGCTTATTTCGATGGTGACAGTGTTCGATCGTGGGTTTCGAAGATGATCGTTGTGGGTAGTGGGATCGAGGACCAGCCTGCGCAGAACCAAAAGGCGTCCAATCTGCTCGCAGTCGCGTATTCCAAGGCGGCGGAGATGGCCGATACGCTGAAGAACAGTGGTAGTCACGTCCGGCCGCCTCTCACTGGGGAATTCGGTTGGAACGGTGGCGCAATCGCGCGGGGGGAAACATGGTTATCTCGTTGCGGCCTTCAGCGGAGGAAAGGGAGACCAGGACTTCAGCGTTTCGACAGCCGGCATCGCGGAGATGAAGAAGAGCCTGTAGATTGCGGTGAACTGTTTTTTGCAAGAAAACGTGAGGGGACATGATTTCATTTTCTCGTCGTCGGTTTCTGCAAAGCGGAGCGATCGCTGGAGCTTCTTCGCTCTTGTCCGTGGCTCCCGGCAAAATTCACGCCGCATTCGCCGAAGCGCCCATTGGCATCCAACTCTATACGGTCGGGAAGGAATTACAGAGCGATGTGCGCGGCGCTCTAAAGCAGATCGCCGCCATCGGTTACGCTGAGGTGGAAACTGCGGGCTTTGCCGGTCTCACCGCCCGGGAGTTCCGCGACGAACTCACGCGCGCGGGACTTCATTGCCACAGTGCTCACATGCAATGGAACGTCCAGGATCTCGGCCCCCTCTTCGACGATGCGCACGCGCTTGGAGTCGATTTCGTCGTAAGCTCAGCGCTGTTCTCGCCCGGAACCGGCGACGGATCGACGGTAGACGACTACAAGAAGCTGGCAGCGAAATTGAACAACATCGCTCAAGAAACGCGCAACGCGGGTTTGCAATATGCGTACCATAACCACAACTTCGAGTTCAAAGACCTGGGGGGCGGGATCATCGGCTACGACATTCTATTGAGCGAGACGGATCCAGCGCTCGTTCAATTCGAACTCGACTGCAGTTGGATGATCGCGGCGGGATTCCAACCGATTCAATACTTTCACAAATATCCTCGCCGTTACAGAATGCTGCATATCAAGGATTTTGTTCCTGGTAGCAAGATCAGTGTGTCACTGGCGCCAGGTCTTAGGCCCCAGGGCACTGAACTCGGGAGAGGGCATATAGATTACAAGCCGATCCTCGATGCGGCTGCCGGCACTGCGGTCAAATACTACTACGTTGAACAGGAGCCTCCTTTCCTTGATATGTCGGCGCTGGAAGCCGCCAAAGTGGACTACGACTATCTTCGCCGGCTTTAGGAGCGGGCTTCTTACCAAGGGGTGCGCAAACCCGAAGGGCGATCAATCGGGCCTCATTATGTGGGGTAATGAAACCCGTTGAGAACANNGGGATGGTTATGAATCGTCGCACATTTGTTCAGCTCGCTGCGGGGGCAACGCTTGCACAACCGCTGCTCACCGATGCGCTTCACGCGGCCGCCAATACAACCGGGTTCCGGTTTTCGGTCATGCTGTGGACGCTCGAGAAGCAGTTCCCTTTCGAGCGCTGTGTCGAAATCGCAGCAGAAGCGGGTTACAACGGAGTTCAGCTTGTCGGAGAGTTTCAGAAGTGGACCACGGAAGATACTCAACGGATGATGAGCCGTATCCATTCCTTAGGGCTGGTTGTCGATTCCATGAGCGGTG
>PLQW01000009.1 GCA_003160215.1 Acidobacteriaceae bacterium | reverse complement strand
GGCGCTCGCCGAAGCCATCGTGAGACCGTCGTTTCCGATAGGTCAAAGCCCAGCTTGAGCAGCTCGCCATGAATGCGTGGCGCTCCCCAGGTTGAATTCTCAGCGACCATCTGGAAAATCAGCGCCCGAACCTCTTTGCTGACAGCTTTTCGGCCTCCGGTCGGTCGAGCTCTGGAGAGCCATTTCCAATACAGCCGAAAGCCGGCGCCATGCCAGCCGACAACGGTTCGGGGTGTAACCAGGATGAGAGGCNNAGGTCCTCGCGGGAACGGAACGCAGCAACAACCCATCCGAGGAGGTGCCGGAGCAGCAGAACCATGGGAGAATTTTATCTGATGACTCGAAAACGGCTCCGTCGCCAAGTTGTTGAATTTGTGGATGTGCGAGGTTTTGACGACCCACAGCTCGACGATCTGCTTCAGCTCGTGCTTCTTGCCGAAGAACGTCCACCAAAGCAGCTTGAATTTTCCTTGCGGCGGATCGATCGGATGCTTTTCAACGGTGATGATCGGCGCGCGCTTGGCAACGAAAACGTACTCGCCTGGGTGAAGGAGATCGGCTGAAGACTGGACCCGCTTAACTTCAAGGGCGGTGGTGTCCATAGGCAGGTTACCTTCAGTGTAATACGCCTGCCAAAAAAAGCTATGTGGACAAGCTAGCGGACAACTACAATCTCGCTATGAAAACTGCTCTGCTGTACGGATTGGGCATATTCGCTGGAGTTGTCGTTCGTTGGTTCATAGCACGCTTTCTCCAGAAAAAGGCAATCCCCATATCTAAGACTAGAGCCCTTGGCGACTTTGCCGGTTTTCTTATTCTAGCCTATAGCATACTGGCAATTGTTTGGATGGTCATGGGGAAGAGTTCGCTACTGCAATTAGCGAGTCCATGGGTAAGAGTATTTTTATGTTTCTCCTTCCTTTTTTGGAGCTTGACATATTACCTCTATCAAGAAACCGCATGGAGTATCTTATTTGGACTCTTTCAGATTATTGGTGCCACCGCAAGCAACTGGTATCAGCTAACGCGACTTGCTGATCCTCATCAGGGACTACAGCATAACCTTTACGATAGATTGGTGTTTATTGCGGCCGGAATCGCGGTGACGGCGAAGGGATGGAAGGATATTGAAAAGGGGGCCGGTAAGTTTGCGGAACGAGTTTTTACACCTCGATCCAGTGGATCTTCGGCAACTCAAGGCCCTGCTCCACGAGACCATTGAGCAGGGTCGTTAGTCCGTCACACAGGTCATCGTGCGATTCCACGCCGAGATTGAATATCTGCCCTAAGAGCTGTTCGCATGCGGTCCTGGGAAACATCACCGTGCCGTTCTTGATGTACGGCGCCACTACCTGCAGCCGGCTCCGCTTGTCCGTCGTCGGCTTCACGGGCACAACCGGAAGCATCATGCGCTCCATCTCCTGGATCGCCGCCTTCTGATACCCGACATCCTCCACGAAGAAAATGTTTGCGCCCTTGAGCTCGCCGGGGATCGATCTCACCCGCTGCATGAAATTATGAAAAAGCACGTGCTCGTTGTACGGGTTCGGTCGGATATAGATCTTCGGTGCACCGTCCAAGTAAAACACTTCTCCACTCACGATGGTCGTGTAGTCCGCTGATTCCTTCTGTGAAATCGCAAGGTCGATGCCGTGGCCTTTGAGCGATGCGACGGCGTTCTTCGGCATTTCGTCGTAATAGGTGATGTCCTCGGGCTTCACGATCGCTTCGTCGTCCGAGACGATCTTCAAAAGCATTTCGCGCTGCCACGGGATCGCGCCCATGTCGCGCTCTTTGTCCTTGAGCGATTTCTCCGTGGGATACATCGCGGGCCAAGTACATGTACCTTTGGCGTCGAGCAGCGGGAATTCGAGGACCTTGAAACCTGTTCCTGGAGCTTTCAGGCGGGAAAGCAGGGCGTCCATGTGAAGCAGGCTCCCGATGACAACGAGCTTGCCTTTTCGCGCGTCCATGCCCGGCATAACTTCTGAATGGAGCCAACGGTCGGTTTTGTCGCGGTTTTCCTTCGTACGGACCCATTCGCCGTCCTCCGGGTCGTCTACAACGACGAGCTTCGGGCGGTATTGGAGATGGCGAAGTCCCCGAACCTTCTGTCCGCGTGACCGTGCGAGGATGCGGACGCCGTTCGAAAGGACAATGTTCTGTTTCTGCCATTCCTCGCCGTCGCCCTGAAGCGAGAAGTCCTCGATGACATTGCCCTTGATCTCGCCGTAGTCCTGCTTGATGAGGAGATTGGTTTCGAGCTCATACTTGATGGCGCTGATGTCTAACGTCGCCTGCCGCGTGGAATCGGACACGAGGATGATGAAGGGATCTTTGTCGGGATGCTCCAATGCCGCCCAGCGAAGCACGGCTCCGAGCCAGNNGCAGACCGACTTTGCCGACTGCCCTGCGAAGTTGTTGATTTCACAGCCGGACAGGATTGTGACGAGGGACAACAGTCTGCGCGCAGACCTGTAGCGGAGAGTTCGCGACCCGACTCTCTGCCCAGGCAGGAAGTCTGCGAACCATTTGACTCTGTTTCGCCTTACCAGCTTTAGGCGAGATGGATTGCGTTGCAAGGCTGAGTTCAGGGTTCTCGGCTTCATTTCCGCAACGTAAAGGTGGATAGCACCGCGCCTGAAAGCCACTAATGGCGTTGCCTGACAGGCTGTTCGTCCCTGGACTAGCGGAACACGGCCTCAGCGCTGCAGAGTTGATGTAGAATTCCCGCTACACGCAATCTGTATAGGCCCACAGTATCCATCCTGGAAGGAGAAAATCCCATGGGCATAGCCGCCGGCCGTTATTTGACGCTGCTGATGTGTTTAACGGGAGCGCTGGGTTTCGATGGCCTTCTCTTCGCCCAAACCGCTCCTCCGGTGGCGCCGGTCCGCAATGTAGTGGACGATTACTTCGGTACGAAGGTTACCGATCCGTATCGCTGGATGGAGGACATGAAGTCGCCGGAGTTCCAAGCGTGGATGAAGGCGCAGAACGATTACACGCGAACGGTCATCGAGTCCATCCCGGGGCGGGAGAAACTGCTGCAGAGCATCGTCGAATATGACAACGCCCGCACTACAGTGGTGGACCTCTCGAAGTATGGAGGCCGTTATTTCTATCGCAAGATTGAGCCCAACCAAGACAACTTCAAGCTCTACATGCGGGATGTGAAGGATGGGCAAGAACGCATGCTGGTCGATCCCGACCGGTTCAAGCCGGCGAATGAGACAGCACACTATGCTCTGGACTACATCTTCCCGTCGTGGGACGGCAAGTACGTCGCTTACGGAGTTTCACCCGGAGGTTCGGAGAACAGCACACTGCACATCTTCGATGTGGACGCCGGTCGCGACCTGCCGGAGGCGATCGATCGCTGCCAATATCCTTCGGTGAGTTGGCTTGAGGACAACAAATCCTTCGTCTACACGCGTCTGCAGAAGGTCGGCCCCAACGATCCTCCGACCGCGAAATATCTCGACTCACAAGCTCTGCTGCATAAACTAGGCAAGAGTCCCGACAAGGATGTACTGGTCATCAGTCGCAAGGATACACCGGGCATTCCGCTGGTTGCGGCGGATTTCCCCACGCTGGCATATTCGCCGGCCTCGCGCTGGCTCATCGCCGTCGCGATTCATGGCGTGCAACGCGAATTTCCTATTTATGTGGCGAAGATCTCCGATTTCAAAGGCGCGAAAACGCAGTGGAAGAAGGTCGCCGACGACGCTGATGAGGTGACCGGATTCGACATGCGTGGAGACGATCTTTACCTGCTGACGCATCATCAGCGTTTCTCGCCTATTAAGGGAGCAACGCAGCAGANNAGTTTCTCTGCAGTTCAGACTGCGTGGCGGAGGGAAGTGAATTCGAACTGTTGGTACGCTTTTTGTACCTGATTTGATTCAGCTGCTGAGGTTTTCCTCGTCGGCCTCCGGCCGTGGGCAGCGACGGACCGGCGTGCTCTCAGCCGCGAACTTGTGGGCAGTCATTAAAGAATGCGGTTTTTCTTCCGTGCGGCGAATCCTTTGATTTCCTCTTTGCGGCGTGCCCTGACTTCGTCCCTGCGCCTTGTGCATGGCGGCTTTCCACACAACTCATCGACAATAACCAGTGTGCTGTCATAGGCCTCTAAGACGGCGCTAACTTGTTGGAAGTTAACAAGGGTGCGACCAATCGCGCCCAGAGTGGCGTCTTCGGGAAAGCTGAGGTACTGGTTGATAAGGCGAAACAGTTCTTGGCGAAATGCTTCTTCCAGACGACATTGCCCAGTCCGATTCCGCATCAGATTCTCTCCCTAACCGCAATCTCCATCACTCTTGATAGGCCGACACATTAGTCCGCATTATTCGTGAAG
>PLQW01000127.1 GCA_003160215.1 Acidobacteriaceae bacterium | reverse complement strand
ACTTCTACGACAATACAGCCGCTAAGTTTAACTAGTCATCATTGCCCAAAGTGCTCCCAGCCGCCCGGCTTGAGGACTTCCTGGGTGCCGTCGAAGCAGACAAGCTTCATCTGCTTGCCACGAGTGATCTCGCCAATCCGAGTGATCGGCACGCCCGCGATCTGCTTCGGAATGCCGCGGTTAGGCCGAGCGGTAAAGAGCAACTCATATTCGTCGCCGCCATGCAGCGCCAGCGTCAGACCATCCTTGCCACTGGCGGCGGGAAGAGCTTCGGCGTAGACCACAGCGCCAGCGCCACTCTCTTCGCAGATGTGGCCGAGGTCGGTCGAAAGGCCATCGCTGATGTCGATCATGGCAGACGCCAGCTTCTGCTCGCGCAGGAACTGCCCGACCGCAACCCGCGGCTCAGGATAGAAATGCTTCGGATGCGACCTCGGCCGCAGCTTTTCTCCGTCGCGGAGCTGGTTCAGAGCAGCGACTGCCGCGCCGAGCGTGCCAGTGATGTAGAGAAAATCCCCCGGCCGTGTGCCCGAGCGCAAGATGGCTTGTCCCGCTGGGACCGAGCCGAACACTACGATGTCAGCCAGAATGCCGTCAGGCGACTGCGCCGTGTCGCCTCCAGCGAGGGAAACTGAAAACCGACTTGCGAGCTTTAATAGTCCTGCAACGAACTTGTCCACCCAACTCTGCGGCAGCTCCGCCGGAAGCGCAAGCGAGAGGAACGCCGCGCGCGGGATCCCTCCCATGGCCGCAATGTCGCTGAGCCCGCGTGCCAGGCAGCGGTGACCCACGGAATCGGGCGGATGCCACTCGCGCCGGAAGTGCACGTCCTCCAGGCTGAAGTCGGTGGTGACCAGCGCTTCGTGCCCCCGAGGAAGCGGCAGCACCGCGCAGTCGTCCCCGATGCCGTGGCCGACGCGTTGTCCGCGCACGGTTGCCGCGCGACGAACTCGTTCGATCAGCAACTTTTCTTTCAGGGGCATTGCGCCTTCCTGGTAAACCTGCCAGCCCAATATACCCGACGCCATGGCGTAAAGCGGCTGCCGGGCATATCACACTTTAGTATCAGTCACTTATCCCAGAATTCGTTGACAGGTTATTAAGGCTCTGTTACGGTTTGATGTCGTTCATTACGCCAGCCATCCGTAAGTAAGTTGACAGTTCGGATCGGCAAGGCCTGAAGTTCCGGATTTTCATAATTTGTTGTTTCACAGTTCCGGAACCCACTTTTAACTGAGGGTCATAGTTTTGCGAAAACGCTTTTATATTCTTTTCGTAGCTCGCGATGCAGAAGGCCAGTTACGAAAGATTCCCATCCCTATCCATTACCTCTACGTCTTCATGGCCGGCGCTTTGATCGGCATGTTCACCATCACTGGCATGGCGGGCTCTTACACGCGCATGCTGTGGAAGGTGGCCAGCTTCAACCAGTTACGTTCCGAGAAGAACGTGCTGCAGACCCGCTACAAGCAACTGGAGCAGGTCAACCACGAGAAGGACGTCCAAGTGGCTTCGCTGGGCTCCCTCGCCAACGAAGTCTCCATGATCTACGGTCTGAAGCCGAATCCCAAGCTTTTGAACGACAGCGATGGGACCATGAAGCCGGAGCAGGTGACTTCCTCCTTGGATCAGCTTTATGCCTTGCGCAGCTCAGCCCTTACCGGTGCGGCCACGGCTGGATTAGGGTTGGGCCTGACTCACCAAGCCACTTTGACCGACTGGGTCAGGGCGACCACCGCGCCAGCCTTGTGGCCGGTGATGGGTCCGATCACGGGCGCTTTCGGCGAGCGCATCGATCCGTTCAACGGGGAGGGCGCGTTCCACTCCGGGGTCGACATCTCCTGTCACTACGGGCAGCCGGTGTTGGCTCCCTCGGACGGCGTGGTGACCTACGCCGGACCCTACAACGGCTATGGCCGCATGATCCAGGTTGATCACGGCAATGGCATTACAACTCGCTACGGACACTTGTCAGGCTTCGCGGTGGCTGACGGCCAGAGCGTTCGCCGGGGACAGGTCATCGGCTACGTGGGTCTTAGCGGCCGCAGCACGGGACCCCACTTGCACTACGAAGTACGCATCCACGACACGCCCGTGAATCCCCACAAATTCCTGCGCAGCACGACCATCAGGCCGGGAGGATTGCCCGCCGGTTAGGCGGATCACCTTTGAGGTTTCTTGGCCGCCGGAGCGTTCTGCTTGGGCGGCTTTTGTGTTTCTGGGCCAAGTTCCACCGGCGGCTCGCTGAGTACCTTCTTGAAGAAGGCATAAGGCACTTTGGCGGTCAGCACTGCCTCGTCTTTGTCCTGATGGATTTCCAGGCTGTCGAAGGCGGCCTTCACGTCCGGGTCGGGACCACCGCCGTCCATCGAGATATTGAGCGATTTGAAGAGAGCGAGAAAGGTGTTCACGCGATCGGTGAAACCGCGGGCCTCGGCTTCGCTATGGGTGAGGACTTGCGCCCGCAGGTGGACATCGTTGAGTGGCTGCGCCGACGCAATCACGGTGCTGTTAGGCGGCAGGAGTCCGCTCCAGCCGCCGGGCAAGAGCAGTTCGGCATGATCTTCCGAGGAACTGGTGGCTGGCGGGCGCGCAATGGTCCAGATGATGCTGCCCAGCGGCACGCGCCGGTAATATTGACTCACCAGCGGAGGACCGGCGAAGGGCAGAGCCGCTTGCCGGTAGCGATCGATCATGCCGTGGATGGCGTCGGGGCCTTCGGCATTCGATGCGGCGGCAACGTCCACGCCGAGCAGCGCCACACGAACGGTTCGGCCCTCCAGTGGAATGATGTAGATATCGAAATTGCCGTAGTGCTCCACGCTGGCTGCCAGCTTGCGCAGATACTCCTCCACCCGTCCACTGTCGAAGTGTCCCTGCAGAATTTCGCTGTAGCGCGTCTCGGTGGATTTGCCGTGGGTGGAAGTGCCGTAGTGAATGGCTAGGGCTGCTTTGTCTAGATCGCGCTCGAACTCAAAGCCGGTCTCGCGGACGAAGTTCTCGTATTGCGGATCGCGGTCCTTGGCAGGATGCTTGCCGAGGTCGGTGAACAGGCGGATGGGCTCGAGGCTGATGTAGAGGACGGCGTCGGAGTCAGGCAGGAGGCGAACGGCGTCCGGAGCCGCGCGCTTTCGCAGCAGAACGGCGGTAACGATGCCGCCGACGATAACGAGGACAACCGCTAAGGCTACCCACAACTGCTTTCGACGTGTTCGCATGGAGTGAGACTTGATGATACGAGAAAAGTCGGCGCGGAGTCACGTTTGACCTTGCCGGCCCAAACACGCTACACTTCTATGGTTTGCCTGTACTAGCAGGTCCCGTCAGGGACACCCCGCCTTTCCGTGAAGGTCTCCTTCCTGGCTCGGGGAAGTGCAAGCGCACAAAGAGTTTAGGCCGTTCGCGCCGGAGTGGGCGCGGCGGGTAGAGCCAAGGACGCTCGCTGCATTGCGGGCCGCCCGAGGCGAGGGGCGAAGCAACCAAACGTTGCGCAGCCCTTTATCGGAAAGTTCAATTGGAGGCATTGCCATGTACGCGGTGATCCGCGCCGGGGGGAAGCAGTATCGCGTCGCACCCGGAGACGTGATTAAGATCGAGAAGCTGCCGCAGGCCAGCGGCGAAAACATTCAGTTTGACGAAGTGCTGGCCGTCAGCGGCTCCGAGGGCGAACTCGGCAAGCCGTCGAAGGCTTTCGTCAGCGGACAGGTGGTCGAACAGGGACGCGCCGATAAGATCCTGGTCTTCCACTTCAAGCGCAAGAAGCAATACAAGAAGCTGAACGGACATCGCCAACCGTACACCGCCGTGAAGATCATCGGCATCAACGTGGACGGAACCGACCACACGGCATAGTTCGCGGAGAGATTATTTATGGCACACAAAAAGGGTTTAGGCAGCTCCCGGAATGGCCGCGACTCGAATGCGCAGCGGCTGGGCGTGAAATCGTTCGGAGGCCAGCTTGTTTCGGGCGGCTCCATCATCGTGCGGCAGCGCGGCACCCGCATCAAGCCGGGCGTCAACGTGGGCCGTGGCAAAGATGACACCCTTTTCGCGAAGGTGACGGGGGTGGTCGAGTTCAAGGACCGCGGCCAGATGGGCAAGTTCGTGTCGGTCGCCCCGCAGGAAGCGGCCATCGCGAAGGCGTAAGCGCGATTCGCAGTTCCATAAGGGTTGAGGCCTCGTCACGGCGAGGCCTTTTTCGTTGGATAAGCTGTCAGCCTTCAGCTATCAGCCCTCAGCCAACCCGCGCGATAATAGGGGCCGCCTAGGTTGATACTGTGATACTCCGGTAAGACTTCCCCGACCGCCGCGTTTGCTCGAAGCTGACGGCTTTTCCACTAACCCCTAACCACTATCCACTGACAACTGCTTTCCCATGTTCGTTGACGAAGCAAAAATTCGGGTGAAAGCGGGCGATGGCGGCAACGGCTGCATGGCCTTCCGGCGGGAGAAGTTCGTGCCGCGCGGCGGTCCGTCTGGCGGCGATGGCGGCCATGGTGGCGACGTGGTGATGGAATCGAGCGAACGCCACAATACTCTCGTACATTTCCGCTTCAATCCCGAATACAAGGGCGAGCGCGGACGCCATGGTGAGGGCTCCAACAAAACCGGCCGCGAGGGCGAAAGCATCGTCCTGAAGGTGCCGGTTGGGACCATCGTTTACGACGAGATGACGGGAGAAGTGGTGCATGACTTCTCCCATCCCGACGAGCGCATCGTGGTAGCGCACGGCGGTCGCGGCGGTCGTGGCAATGCCCGTTTCGCCACGTCGACGCATCAAGCCCCTCGCGAGCACGAGGAGGGGCACCCTGGAGAAGAGCGCGCGCTGCGACTTGAGCTGAAGCTGCTCGCCGACGTCGGTCTGGTCGGCTATCCCAACGCCGGCAAGAGCACGCTGATCTCGCGCATCTCGGCGGCGCGGCCGAAGATCGCCGATTATCCCTTCACCACCTTGCAGCCCAACCTCGGCGTGGTGGTTGTCGGGGAAGCGCCGGAAGAGGCCAGCTTTGTGGTCGCCGACATTCCTGGACTGATCGAAGGCGCCAGCCAAGGCGCGGGGCTGGGCACGCAATTTCTGCGGCACATTGAGCGCACCCGCCTGCTCGCGCACCTGGTGGATGTCTCCGACGCCAGCGGCCGTCCTGATCCGGTGCACGATTACGAGGCGATCACCAGGGAACTGGCGAATTTCGGCGCCGGACTGGATTCGAAACCGGCGATCGTTATCGCGTCGAAGATGGATGTGGTGAATAAAGAGAAGCTGGCCAAGCTGAAGCGTTACTGCAAGCGCAAGAAGCTGGAGCTGTTTCCCATCTCGGCGGTGACAGGCGCAGGAATTGACGACTTGAAGTGGGCGATGGCTGAACGGGTGGAGAAATTGCGGAAGGCAGGGGTTAGTAGTTACCCTGACCCCTAGTCCCTGACACCTAGCCCTAACTCGGCTTGATTACCTTGGTGTGGCCCGTCGTCTTCAACTTGAAAACATCGCCCGAAATCTTGTGGTCGATTTGGATATTGCTGTACTTGGCCACCCGATAGTCACCTGAGGGTTCAGCAAACTTCTGCTGCACACTGACGCCTCGCGCCGGATCGATCCACAGCGTGATCGTCTGGAACATGCTCTTCACCCTTTGCGACTTCGGCGTCAGCTCAAGTTTCGCAGCGTTCACGCCCTGCACCTGCTCCATGCCGGCATAGTTCACGTCGAATGATTTCTCCAGGTCGTGCCCGCGCCCGCCGAAGCCCAGCACCAGGAAGCTCTCGAAGTCCGACTTGTTTTTGCCGGGGTTGTACTCGGTGACCTGATCGATCGAGGGCTGATACATGCTGACCAGGTTCCCGGTGAACAGCACGTACTTTTTGTCGGGCGAGGTAATGTCGGCCGCCATTTGCACTTCATTGCCCTGGCGGCGGAAGTACATTGTGCCTTTCTGGTAGTCGTGGTCGTCAACCACCTTCTGATACTGGTCCCAGACGAAATCGCACTGGGCAGTGCGAAAGTTGGCCGCTGCCTGGTCCATTGCGTTCAACGCCGCTTCCAGGTTCTGCGCTTGCGCGATTGTTGCGACGACAACGCAGAGCGCGACGCTGGTCAGGGTAGTCTTGAGGATCGATCTCATGGTTAGCATTCAGCACTCAGCATTCANNGCACTCAGCATTCAGCACTCAGAAAATCAAGGGACGCAACGTCTAAGGGCTGAGTGCTGATGGCTGACGGCTGCTTCAGCGGTGTCCCCAGACTTTATACGCAATCACGTTGTGTTTACTGTCGCGCACGGCTTCGTATCGGTCGATGGTGACGTAGCCCGCGATCGGCTCAATGATGCGGGCCAGCGACTCTCTGATATCGGCATCGTTGTCCCCTTTAACTGCCGAGGCGTCCACCTTATAGAGGAAGCCTTCTCCCTCCTGCTGCACGACGACTTCGGTTTGATGCGGCGGACGCTCCTGCGGTTTGTCGCGGAAGTTGACCCAGTGCGGTACCAGGAAGATGAAGGCGAGGATGAGCGTGACCATGACATCGTAGTGAACGTTGCCCCGCGGCCAGGTCCACCAGAAGTAGCCTTTCAAGGTTTGACCAAACTTGCTCATCGCTGCATTTAGTCTAGAGAGGCGTGCGGCGAAGCGCAAGGAAGCCGCGGTTCGCTATTCGCTATTCGCCCTTCGCATTGCGCTCTGCGCTTTTCAATCCGAGATGGAAACCTCAAGCGGCAGTTCGCAGGCGGTATCACCTCTCGAGCAAAGGACATTGGCCTCTGGCGAAAAGCGAATAGCGAAAAGCGGCCTTTAGGCCTTTACGTCCTCAGCTCCACCACTGTCGCGCCGCCGCCACCTTCATTCTGCGGAGGCTCGCTCACGCTGGCGACATGCGGATGGCTTTGCAGGAACTGGCGAAGCGCCTTGCGCAGAATTCCCATGCCGCTGCCATGCACCACGCGGACACGCACGGCGCCCGCCAGGAACGCGCGGTCCACGAACTTCTCCACCGCACGAGTGGCCTCGTCCACGGTCTGGCCAATCACATTGATCTCGGTTGCGACATTGTCGTCTTCGCGCACCAGGGTAACGTTGATACCGCGGGCGCGCGCCGCTTCCACCGGGTTGCTTCCGGCCCGCGAGATCACGCTGGCAAAATCGTCGCGCGCCACCTTCATCTTCATGGGCCCAACCGCCACCTCGAAGCTGTCATCGTCGAAATAGCGCAGCACTTTTGCGTCGCGGCCCAACGATTTCAGCCGCACGGTATCGCCAATGCCGACCTGCTTGACGACATGCTGCTGCGCGTGCGGATCGCCGGTATCGGCGCCGGTGGTGTGCGCCACCACCGTGGAATCGAACTGCTCGCGAAATTCGCGGCGCATCTTGGCGATGCGGCGCTCCGCGTCCTTGGAAAGCTTCAGCGCCTGAGCGCGGTCCTGGACGGCATTGACCGTTTCGCGGGCGCGATACTCGAAATCGCGCAACACGCTTTCCAGTTTCTTCTCCATCTCGCGCAGCTTCTCGCGCTGTTCCTTGCGGCCTTCGACGGCAAGATGGTGGCGCTCGCCCGCCAATTCTTGCTCGCGTGCGCCAAGCTCGGCCCGCTCAGCGTCAATTTGTCGCAGCTCGGAGTGCAGGCGGTCGAGAAAGCGCGACACGTCCTGGGCTTGTGAGGTCATCCGCTGCCGAGCCTGGGCTACGATCTCCGGATTCAGCCCGAGCTTTTGCGCGATGTTGATGCCCGCCGAGGCGCCCGGCACCCCAATGCGCAGCTCGAACGTGGGAGCAAATGTGTCCTCGTCGAAGCCGACGGCCGCGTTGAGTACGCCCGACGCGTTGGCCGCGTAGACCTTGAGAGCGGTGTGATGAGTGGAGACGATGCTGATGCATGCGGCGCGCCGGAAGTAGTCGGCAATGGCCACGGCCAGCGCGGCGCCTTCTTCGGGATCGGTGGCGGAACCCAACTCGTCGAGCAGGACCAGCGAATGCGCGGTCGCCTGGTGAGAGATGAGATCGATGTTGGTGACGTGCGCCGAAAAGGTCGAGAGGTTCTGCTCAATGGACTGGTAATCGCCAATGTCGGCGAACACCGAATCGAAGATGGGCAGCTCGGCGCGCTCCGCCGGGACCGGAATACCCGATTGCGCCATCAGCGCCAACAGCCCAATGGTTTTGAGGGCGACGGTTTTTCCGCCGGTGTTGGGACCGCTGATAATGAGTTGGCGATGCTGACCGTCAAGTTCGACGGTAAGCGGAACCACGGCAACGCCCCTGGCCTTCAGAGTTCGCTCCATCAGGGGATGGCGGGCCTTGCGCACGACCAGCGCATCACACGAGTCTGTAACCGATGACCCATCGACCGGTGATTCGGTGACCGGTGGCACGCCGGGCTGTGATGATTCTGATTCGGCCGCAGCGTCGCCATCCGCCAGCAGCTTTACGGTTACGCAGTCATAGTCCTCAGCAAATCGCGCCTTGGCGAATTGCAACTCAAGCTCGGAAAGGACGTACACCGCATTACTGAGGGCATCGGCATGTTCGCCCAGCCGCGCCGTCATCTCCAGCAGAATACGATGGATCTCCGCCTGCTCATCTTCCAGTAGCCGCACCAGGTCGTTGTTCTGCTCGATGGTCTCCAGCGGCTCGATGAATACCGTTTGTCCGCTGGAAGAGGCGCCGTGCGCCACCCCTTGCACCCGGCGGCGCTGCTCCACCTTTACCGGAATCACGAAGCGTTCGCCACGAATGGTGACCAGCTCTTCCTGCACTGCGCCGTCCTCGGAAAGACGCCGCAGATAGGAGCGCAGCGACTCCTGGATGGCGCGTTTCTGTTTCTCCATGTCGCGGCGAATGCGCGCCAGCTCCGGCGAGGCCTTATCGTCGAGCGTGCCGTCAGGCAGGATTTTGTTGCGGAAGTAACGCAACAGGAGCGTGAAATCAGCCAGGGTTTGCGAGAGCTCGAGGATTGCCTGCCACTTGTCCTGCACTTCGACTGGCGGATGCAGCGCGATCTCGCGCCACTCGGCGGCGCGGTCAGCTACCAGCAGCAAGTCGCGTATCTCGGCGATCTCCAGGGCAGCGCCGCGGATGCGCGACTTGTTCACCAGTGTCGTGGGATCGAGCAGTCCATGAAAATCGAAATGACCGCCGGCACGCAGATATCCACGTAGCTCCGCGGCCAGTTGCTGCTGGCGTTCGATCCATTCGCGGTCACGGGAGGGCGTGAGCTGCATCACGCGTTCATGCCCGAGCGGCGAGCCGGTGTAAATGGCCAGCAGTTGACGCATCTGATCGAATTCCAGCACGCGCTCGCTGGAGTGATGGATTGGGCTGGGAGCACTCATCAGGGCTGCGTCTATGGTACAGCAGCCAAAGGTGGGATCTGCAGTCCCAATGCGGCGACTGTGCTTGCTTGAGGTGAAGTTAGCCCTCGGGTTAAACTAACTCGCGGCGATGGAGTTCGCCGTTAACCGCCCGTGGGCTGATAACTCCTACCAAGCAAGCAGGAGAACTCCATCGTGAACTATCTGTGGATCGCCTTAGGCGCGATTGTCGGCGCGAGCGCGCGGTACTTTCTCAGCGGGTATATCGCCCGCGTCTTCTCAACCACCTTCCCCTACGGCACGCTCCTCATCAACGTCACCGGCAGCCTTTTGATTGGCTTCTTCCTTGTTCTTGCCGGAGAACGCATGCTGCTCGATCCTCGCTGGCGGCTGCTGGTGGCCATCGGCTTCTGCGGCTCCTACACAACATTTTCCAGCTATGCCTTCGAAACGTTCGCCTACATGGAGCAGGGACAGTGGATGCTGATGGCGGTAAACCTTGTGGCCAGCAACGCGCTCTGCCTGGCGGCAGTCGTGGCGGGCGCAGCAATCGCGCGGGGGTTGTAAAATGGCATCTCCTATGGCTGTACAGGTAACCATGTATCTCACGGAGGGCGATTCCTGGCATCATCGCCCGTTGCACCTGGAAGTGCTGAAGTATCTGCGTCAGGAAAACGTTGCCGGCGCCGTGGCCTTCCACTCGGTGGCGGGTTTCCAGGGCCGCAGCAGCGTCCAGACAGCCCATCTTGTCGAGGCAGGAGGGGACCTGCCGGTTGTGATTACCTTCGTCGATGCCGACGAGCACGTCACTCGCGTTCTTCCCAAGCTGCGAGAGATGGCCGCTCATCGTCTCATCGTCCGTGAAAATGTAGTGATCGAGCAGGGCAGCCTCGATTGACGGACGCATTCGCGAATTATTTACCTGGCCGGGTATGACCCAACTACCCCTTCCTGCCGCTTGCCGGATACACTGTTGCGAGCGGATTCATGCCTTAATACGCAGCTCAAAGGCATTCCCGGTTCATCCGATTTTGTTCACCTGGCGAGAGGAGCCCCATGGCACCGTTAACTTCCGACGCATTCGTTTTTTTCGGCGCCACCGGCGATCTGGCTCACAAGAAAATCTTTCCCGCACTGCAGAGCATGGTGAAGCTCGGCACGCTCAACGTGCCCGTAATTGGCGTGGCCAAGTCCGGCTGGACGGTCGAGCAGCTGCGCGAACGGGCCCGCGATAGCCTGACGAAGTTCGGTGGCGGGGTGGACGAAGTGGCCTTTCAAAAGCTTTGCGAGCTGATGAGCTACATCGACGGCGACTATGCGGACGATAAGACCTACGCCACCCTCCGCACCACGCTTGGCGATGCGCAATCGCCCACGCATTACCTGGCGATTCCGCCCAGCATGTTTCCGGTCGTGGTGCAGGGGCTGGCGAGTTCCGGGTGCGCGCAGAATGCGCGGGTAATCCTAGAGAAGCCTTTCGGCCGCGACCTGGTTTCGGCCCGCAAGCTGAACGAGACGCTGCACACGGCTTTCCCCGAAGAGCGCATCTTCCGCATCGATCATTACCTGGGCAAGGAGGCGGTCGAGAACCTGCTGATCTTTCGCTTCGCCAACAGCTTCCTTGAGCCCATCTGGAACCGCAACTATGTGCACAGCGTGCAGATCACCATGGCAGAGTCGTTCGGCGTGGAAGGCCGCGGAAAGTTCTACGAAGAGGCGGGCGCCATCCGCGACGTAGTGCAGAACCACATGCTGCAGGTGGTTGCATTCCTGGCCATGGAGCCGCCTACGATGATGTACGTGGACTCGGTGCGCGACGAGCAGGTAAAAATCTTCCGCACGATTCCGCCGCTCAGCCCGGCCAACATCGTTCGCGGACAGTTTCGCGGATATCGCGACGAGCCGGGAGTGTCGCCGAACTCCGACGTGGAAACCTTTGCCGCGTTGCGCCTGGAGATCGATTCTTGGCGCTGGGCCGGAGTTCCTTTTCTCATCCGCGCGGGCAAGCGCCTGCCCACCACCGCGACCGAAGTGTTCGTAAAGTTGCGCAAGCCGCCGCTGAGCAAAATGGGCGCCGATGGCCGCAACTATTTTCGCTTCCGCCTGGGTCCCGATATCGAGCTGAGTCTGGGCGGACGCGTCAAGCGGCCCGGGCCGCTGATGGTGCCCATGCCGGTGGAGCTCTCAGCGGTGAAGTACACCACCAGCGACGAGATGGATGCGTACGAGCGTTTGCTTACCGACGCCATGAAGGGCGACCAGTTGCTGTTCGTGCGGCAGGATGCGGTCGAGGCAGCTTGGGCGATCGTCGATCCCATCCTTGGCGACTGCTGCCCGACCGAGTTGTACGAGCCGGGCACCTGGGGCCCACCCGACTCGCGCGAACTGGCCGCCGACATCGGCGGCTGGCACGATCCGGAATAGCTGCTTGGGAGTGTCTGCTGAAAAAGTTGGCAACCGGCTGCTTTGAAGGGGCGCACCTTATAGGTGCGCCGTAAAGATTTTTTTCTTGTCATCACGAGCGGGCTNNAGCCCGCGAGGGATCTGCTGTTCCGACTCTTTCAGCGACCTCTTTAAGGATCACTCCCCCCGCGGCGCCGACACGAATGGATTCCCTGCAATCACAAATCGCAGCGGCTGTTCGACGGCTTTAGTAATCCCGACACGGGGCGTAACCGCAATGCGCTCGGGGCGATAGCCGTCGTCCGCAAACCACAGGTCCGATGCAGGTGCAGTGAGGTCCTTGTCATTGTCGCGGAGGCGCGTAATGCCGAGCGCCTGCGACATGCGTCCGGGGCCGGTGGAAATCAGTCGCAATTGCGTGGGTCGCGGCGTGGCCGTCAGCTCGAGGCCGCGAGCCTGGGCCATCGCTGCCAATCCAAACACTGGTTCCATGGCCCGCAGCAGCACGCAGCCGGCATATCCTTCAGGCATACAGGAAATATTCAAGCAGTAGTGATTGCCGTAAATGAAGTACACGTATGCATGCCCCGGTGGCCCGAAGAGGACGGCATTGCGCGCCGTGCGTCCGGAGTAAGCGTGCGCCGCGGGGTCCTCAACTCCGAGGTAGGCTTCGTCCTCGACGATGCGTCCAGCGAGGAGCGCTCGTCCTTCGCGCCGAATGAGCAGCTTACCCAGCAACTCGCGTCCCACGATCACCGGATCGCGATTGAAGAATTCACGCGGCAGGATCTGAGCACGCCTCAGCATCGCAGCCGTGAGCCGGCTGGATGGCTGCTCGAAGTTCTCGGTGGGTGCGTGACGATTCGGCATCGTAAATAGCATCCGATGTTCGCGATCAATTTACAATCATTCTGCATGATCGCGCACCTTCGCGGACGGCTCATCGCCAAGCACCCGAACCAGGCCATCGTCGAGGCTGGTGGCGTCGGCTATGACGTCACCATCACCGTGCCCACATTTTCCGAACTGCCTGCGCCGGGCAGCGAGGTCGCGCTGCACATTCACACGCACGTGCGCGAAGATGCTCTTGCGCTCTTCGGGTTTCTGCGGCGGGAAGAGAAACAGCTCTTCGAGAAGCTCATCGNNCGGCATCGGGCCCAAGCTGGCGATTACCATCCTCAGCGGCATGGCGGCGGCAGACATGGTGGGCGCGATCCGTGGCAACGATTTTGCGCGTCTTACTCGAATCCCGGGAATCGGTAAGAAGACTGCCGAACGCATGTGCGTGGAACTGCGAGACAAGCTGGAAGGATTTGGCGCGGCGCAACCCGCAGTGACACATTCCGCGGTGGAGGAAGACGTGATCTCGGCGCTGTCGAACTTGGGCTACCAGCGCGCGATTGCAGAGAAGGCCGTGGAACGCGCCGTGCAATCGGCCGGACGGGAGAACTTCGACGCCATGTTCAGGGCCGCACTGGGGGCGTTATCGAAGTAGTTCATCACCCTCATGCAATGCGTAGAAAATCATCCACACTGAAGATGGTAATCCCCCGGAACCGCCTCATATCCAGCAGATGATGATCGCCCGTAACAATGCAATGCGCCTTGCCCTCCACTGCGCATTCAAGGACACGGTTGTCGTCAGAATCTGGACAATCATCAATCTCCAGGGTTGGAGCGACACACACCGCAACGTCCCAGAATGGAGTGCAGGCTTCCACTATCCGATGCGCGGGCCATTTGAATTTCCCGCCCAGCACGCGCTCCACCTCTAAGCGGAGGGGAGCAGAGACGATCAGCGTGAACGCCCGTTCCTCTGCGAGCTGGAGCACTCTCGCTGGCTTTCCTTGAAAAAGTAAGGCTGAAATGAAAACGTTCGTATCTACGACAACGCGGACTGTCACGCCATACGCTTTGACCTGTTCGCGCTGCCTTGGCGCAGGCGCTTCTCCCGGCGGAAATCATGTATCGCCTGCACCACGTCCTCCTCATTACGCACACCGATCTTCTCAGCGCTGGCCTGAGCAAAGGCCGCGATGCTCTCCCATCGCTTCTGCCGTTGATATTGACGCAGTGCCTCCCTGACCAACTCACTCATCGTCCGGTTCTCCTGCCTGGCAAGCTTCTTCGCCTTCTGCAGCATTGGAGAAGGAAGGGTTATGGAAAGGACCTTCGTATTCCGCATTAGCGTCCACCTGTATGACTTAATCATACTAAATCATGTTCTTTCGAAGCCCAGGTCCCGCATCTCTTCGTCAGTAAGAGGCTCGAAGGCATCCGCAGCCCATGAAATTTTCCCCTCGAAACCCCCAGGAATTCTTTCCCGCGCCGTATCGCCAACTGGCGCCAATTTCACCACTGGTTTGCAGCCACGCGCGATAATGACCTCGTCGCCGTCGCACGCTTTCTGATGAGCTCCGACAGATTGGTTTTGGCTTCGCGGATAGTGTAATACTTCATGATTCGCCGATTTACTTAGCTAATTATGCTCAACAGCGTGTCTTAGTTCCACTCCACCAATGCGAAGTGGGCGTTTTCCCCGGCATCGCGAAACTGGGTGTGCTTGCAGGCGGAGCATTGGGCGCGGATGGCCTTGAGGTCAATGGTGGGAAAGATGGTATCGCCGGATTCGACGCCGCCCGGCGTCCTTTCCTTCAGCAGCGAATAGGCAGGCTCGCCGCATCGTGAGCAGTGGAAGATGTAAACGTTCAGACGCGCCATGGCGACCCTCCGGTGGATGGCCGGATTATATGCCTGCGACGCCTGATCCGGTGCGTCCTGAGCCGCTTGCCAAATTCTTACGCTACAAAAGTGACCGAAGAAGTCCGGGCAACTATCGGGGCATACCAACCTTGAAACTGCCCCAAAAGCTTCCCGCGCAAGAGCTGTCTTTGTCAGCCGAGTGTCGAGCGATTGGCGTGGTCACCCTTCAAGTGCGGGCCGCCCCTGAGCGTGCTCAACCACCGCCGATTGCAGCCATCCTCGGCGTGCCAGCTCTTCCACGAGCCGCAGGTACGATTCGTGGAAACGAGGGAATCGGTATGGCCGGGGCTCAATCACCGCGCGAACGCGCACCATCTCCTTGGCAACATCGGAGACGCGTCGTCCAACGGAGGCTGCCAGGACAGCCATTCCCAACGCGGGCTCGGCGTTTTCAAGAAGGCGAACGGGACGATTGAGGATGTCGGCGCGAAGCTGACACCAGTAGCGACTACGGGCTGCGCCACCCGTCAAGCTGAGTTGACCGTCGATTGGTGCGCCCAGCATGTCGAAGTAATCGAAACAAAGCCGTTCAATGAAAGCCACTCCCTGAAGCAGCGCCGCATAGAGATCAATCTCGTCCGACGGATCGCCGAGCAGAAATCCCTCAGCATCGGGAGCCAGGAAAGGGAAACGCTCACCTCGGGAGACAAGCGGATAGGCAACGATACTCGCCGGTTCTCGTTCGGCTGCTTGTGCGCTTAATGCGTCAAGATTGCTCCCTGGAAATTGCTCTGCGAGCACGGCTGCGCCAGTGCTGGAGGCGCCGCCAGGCAGCCAATTGCCGTCGGGAGAGCGATGCGAGTACACGACTCCAGCGGGATCGCGAATCAGTTCTCTGGTCACGCCCTTGAGTACCAGCGTTGTCCCGAGTACTGAATTCCAACTGCCCACTTCCAAGGCCCCCGCACCGATCTGGGCGGCGCATCCATCGGTCATACCAGCAATGATCGGCGTCCCCGCGGGGATGCCGGTCATCTCCGCAGCCTCGGCGCAGACCGTGCCGAGCTGCATACCGGAGCGCACGACGGCGGGCAAAATCTGCTCAGGCACGCCGAGCGCGTCAAGCACCTCGTGCGGCCATGCTTCTCGGATCAGGTCGTAACCCGTCTTGAGCGCGTTACTCGAGTCCGATGGGACTTCGTGACCAGCCAACCGGCGGTTGATGAAATCGTTCTGGTGAGCGAGACGTGCACTGGGGATCGCGCTGGGATGTTCGCGTAGCAACCAAAGCAGCTTAGGTAGAGCCCACGACGGCTGCATGCGATATCCGAGCGAGGCCCAGACGGTGGCGCCGGCCTCATTGGTACGGCGCGCTTCGTCCTTTGCACGCGTGTCGTCATACATGAGCCCCGGTGTGAGTGCCTTGCCCGATCGGTTGACGAGAAGGATGGTGCCGGAGGTGCCGTCAACGGCCAGCCCCCGGATAGACGAGGCGGGCAAGCCGGCAAGAGCTGCGCGGCAGACGTGGACGATGGCGCGCCACCACTCCTCCGGATCCTGCTCGTGCCGGGGACCTTCGCGCCGGCTGGTCAGCGACTGAGAGCTCTGTCCAAGCACGTGGCCCATCTCCGATACCGCCATGGCACGGACACTTTGCGTACCGAGGTCGAAACCAAGCCACATGCTTCCTTCCGCTTCGAAATGCCAAGGCGGTTGCCCAATCCGGGTGCCGGCAACGATTCCGAGTCTGGCCGGGGAAGTTCAATATACGCCTGTTGCTAGGGTCAAGGACTGGCGCGGGGCTCCGTAGGTTGCGGCCTATCTGCTGCTCGAAAGTACTCTACCTCCCATCCGGTTTGACGAGGGGAAGGGCGGCGGAAGGCGCAACTCGACTCCGAGGCTGCGACTCTCCGCTCAGCTATTTCAGCGCTTGCCTGTCACACGAGCCCGATGGTTTCATCGGCAACAGCTTGAGCGTCACGCCTTGACGTCGCAAAATAGAGCACCGACTTCTTCGCCCCTTTGGGCACCGAGCCATATGCAGCGTCGATATTCATACCTTTTTTCGCCAATCTTGCAGCAAATTCTGCAAGGGCCCCCGATTTATTGGGAAGCTCTACCTGTTCCAGCGTTCCCTCAGCGAAGGGGAATTGTGCTCCGTTTAGGGCCTTCCTGGCCTTCTGGATGTTATCGACGACCACTTGCACTGAACCTCGCCGCCCGGCTGTGCTCCCCAGAAAAGCCACGATATTCACTCTGGCGTCGGCAAGAGCTTGCGCCACGGCAGCCAGCGCGCCGAGTTGATTTTCAAGAGAAATCGTGAGCTGTTTGACCTTAGCCATGGTATGCCTCCGCTTATTTGTCATTGCCATCGGATTACACGATGCATTGTGCTTCTCGGGGAACACAAAGGCAAGGATGTTCGGCGCTGGGAACTACTTGCGCACGGTGCTGACGTCGAAATCGACCATCTCATTGACGACATCGTAGGGAACGTTGTTGCCAAGACAGACCTGGTAGGTAGGACACCCGGTAGCCCGTTGTCGCACTCTCGACCTAACTAGCGCGACACAGTCTGTTCCGAGATGTCGAATCCCATCTTGAGCAGCTCCAAGCCGCTATTTTGGCGAGCTGATCACGCTTTGGTCTGGACTCTGAGCGCTCTTCGCGGAGGCGTTCTGGGGTTGATCGAGGTCCACGAGTTGCGAGCCCGGCGGCGGCTGCAAGGCGAACTGATCGTCCCTGATCGGCTCATTGATTAGCAGCTTCTCAACGGTCAGCCGGATAGAGTACTCCTCCTGAGGACGGTCGATCTCAATCACAGCCGGAAAGCTGACGCCGTTGTAGTCCCTATAAACCTGATAGGTAGCGTCGGTAGCGATCTCGCCTGTGGCGTCGTAAACAATCTGGTGGTGGGGGACGAGGTTCACGCGCTCGAATAAGATCTTGCGGTACAAGTACCAGCCGCGGCCAGCGTCGGCGCGGCGGATAATGTCGATGACATAATCCGGCTGCTGGACCAGTTTCTTTGTCTTCGAATCCACGACGGTTTCGGTGTCATTTTCCAACACCGCAATTTCATCCTTATCGATCTCCGGCAGCAACAGAGCGTTGTAGATGACCTGCGGCCGCAGGTTCTCCAGCGGATTGCTCGCAGGTTTGGTGACTTCGGCGCTCCCTACGTAAAACTTGTTCTTTGCCGGAATGGACAGTTTGAAGCGATTTCCGTCGCTTACCATGTCAAAGGCCTTGTTGCGCACGATGGGGAACAGGCCGATCATGCGCAGCATGTCCGGCTTCCGTACCAGAATGTACCCCATGATTTCCTGGTAGTCAGTGACTTTGCCCTTCTTTTCTCCTCCCACGGACGGAGCAATCTCCACGGTGGCGTTCAGGGTCTTGATCTGCGAAGAATCCCGGTTGATGCGGTCCACCAGTTCCTGCTTCGTGGCAGTCTGCAGCTTGGCCGTGCTGGTCCGCATCTCGACGGTGCGAGTGCGGAAGAGGCATCCAGTCTCGCCGGCCAGAAGTGCGGCGAGGTAAACCACGGCAAGGACTTGGGATCGTCTCATATGGGATCGGGGCGCAACCGACCGACAGGAACATTCAGTATATAGCGCGGCGCAGTTTTAAGAGGGTTTCGCACATAAGGCGCACGGCTCGCACGTCAACTCTCTCGAATTGGCGCTACTGTCTGCCAGCTACCGCCCTGCGATACGCAATCACGTTGCGCGTATGTTCTTCCATGGTGCGCGCGAAACGATGGTGGCCATTGTTATCGCTGACGAAGTAGAGGAAATCGCTCTGCGCCGGATGCATTGCGGCTTGCAACGACGCGACTCCTGGATTGGCAATCGGTCCGGGAGGCAAACCGGGATATTTGTAGGTGTTATAAGGCGAATCGAATTGCAGGTCCGACTGGTAGATGGTGCCGCGATAACGTCCGGTGAGGAGGGCCGCGTAGACCACGCTGGGATCGGCCCCCAGCACCATGTTCCTGGCCAGCCGGTTGTAGTACACGCTGGCCACGAGCGAACGCTCTTCCGGCACTGCGGTCTCCTTCTCCACAATGGAGGCCATGGTCACGATGCGGTGCGTGTCAGCGTTGCCCGGCAGCCCGATTTTATGCGCTTCCTGCCGAAAACGACGAACCATCGCCGCCGCCATGTCATGCGCACTATCGATGCGGGTGAACTGATAGGTGTCGGGAAAGAGATATCCCTCCAGCGACTGGGCGGTGGGATCGATCTCGCGGAGGAGAAACACATCCCCCTTGGCCGCAGTGAGGAAATCGGCTGCCGGACCCAGGCCCGCCTGCTCGACCGCGGCTGCGATGTCGAACATGGTGTAGCCCTCGGGGACGACGACGGTGCGCGCATAGACATCGCCGCGTACCAGGCGCCGCCACACCTGCAAAGCGCTCGCCGGTTCGTCGAACTTGTACTCGCCCGCCTTGAGGGTCTTCAGTCCTTTGGCGTAGTGCAGCATGAGAAATGCCGCAGAGCTGCGAATGACGCCTTCGCGCTGCAGATCTTGCGCGATGTGGCGCGTGCTCCAGCCCGGACGCAGCAGCACGAACTTCGTCTCCGCTGGTTGCAAAGGCAGCAGGACCGCCCAGGCGAACCACAGAGCAAACGCCAGTATGATCACCACCACGAGTTTGAAGAACGTTCGCATGGAATACAGCAGTTTAGATGAAGGGCGGCACCTGTGCGCTGCAGCGCAAGGCAAAGAGCGTAGTCCAGAGTGTAATCAGTTCGTTGACGTCCGGAAGAAGGAGCGTCACGGCAACCGATAATGAAAGCCAGAATTCAGGCATTACGGCAAATCGTCTTAACAGATGTTGGGCAACGCCCAGGCTGGCCACGCTTGACACTTATTTTTCCGCGTCATACGCTGAAGGCTATGGAAGTAGATTTCACGCCGGATCTGCAAGCCAAACTCACCCGGCTTGCCGCCGAGCAGGGCCCGGACACGAAGGCAATCGTGCGAGAGGCCGTAGAGCGTTTCGTGGACTACGATGAATGGTTTCTGCGGGAGGTGGGGAAAGGTTTGGCCGCCGCCGACCGGGGTGAGTTCATTGAACACGACGACATAGGCAAGCTCATTGATAGCCGATATCCCGGCTGATGCGTATCCGCTGGACAGAACCCTCAGCGCGCGATCTCACCCACATCTCTGAAAATCCGCGATCATCCGGGCTCATCCCTGGCTACGGATTTCTGTTTTTGCGGAATTCCAGAAACGATTGCAGGATCAACACCGCCGCCAGTTGGTCCACCACCCCCGCGCGGCGGCGGATGCCCATGTCAGTTTCACGCAACAGCCGGTTGGCTTCGACCGAAGTCAACCGCTCGTCAAAGAGGTGGACCGGCAGCTTGAACTTGCGGCGCAATTCTTCGGCGAACACCTGCACTTTCTCCGACTGAATCCCCTCGCTTCCGCTCATGCGCAGGGGCAGTCCCATCACCAGTTCGGCGATATGGTATTGCTTGATCACACGCCGCAAGTGGTCGAAATCGTTGCGCTTGTTGCTGCGGCGTAGAGTAGGCAGGCCCTGGGCCGTGATCCCCAGTTCATCGCTCACCGCCAGGCCAATATTCCGGGAGCCAAAGTCCAACGCCAGAATGCGGCGTGGTTGATCAACTGGCTGCGCCGTCGTAAAAGAATTTTCCATCTTCGACACAGCAAAAGTATCATGTTCGGAATCTGAGGCTTATGCGAGTACCATAGGCGAAATGCCAGAAGAGCTGCTGGACAACGTAGAGCCACACCGGACACGCGAAGGCGATGCCGATGTGGATGCCAATGAGGCAGGCGGTCCCGCCCCTATTCCGCAGGTGTCGATCGACCGCTCCACCGTCGCCGAACTGGAGCGCCGCCGCATTCTGCGCGCCCAGGCGACGGCATTACTCATTCTGGCGATCGCGGCCGTCCTGACCATGCTCTACGTCGCCAAGCTCATCCTGGTCATTGTTCTGATCTCGATTCTGATCGCATTCGTCCTGGCCCCGCTGGTTGACCTGCTCAACAGGTTCGACATACCGAATGCCCTGGCATCGCTGATCGCGGTGCTGCTGCTGGTGATCGCCGTGGGAGCAGCCACGTATGTCTCCTACAGCCGCGCTTTGTCGTTCATGCAGGAACTGCCCCAGTACAAGGCCAGGATCCAGCAGATGATGGGGCGAGTGCGCGAGCAAGCCGAACAGATTGAGCAAACCACCGAGACGGTAATGCCTTCGTCGGAAGCAGACAAGAAGACCGTGACCGTTCGCCAGTCGAGCACCTGGACCGATATGGTCAGCCGGAATGCCAGCTCGGTATCGGAGATGGTGCTTGCCATCACCTTTGTACCGTTCCTGGTTTTCTTCATGTTGAGCTGGCAGGACCACGTGCGCTCTGCCTCGGTGATGCTGTTCAGCATGGAGAACCGGAATACCGCTTACGTCATGCTGGGTCTGATTGCGCGCATGATCCGGTCTTTCATCGTCGGCAACTTCATCATTGGGGTATTTCTGGCCGCGTGCAGCATCGCCGTGTTCGGAATGATGGGCCTGCCCTACTTCTACTTCCTCGGGGCGATCAGCGGATTTCTAAGTCTGATTCCTTATCTCGGCGTTCTGCTCGCCGTCGTTCCGCCGCTCATTGCGGATCTGGGACACCTGACGACGGCCACGTTCCTCATCGTGGTCACCGTTGTCCTGGGGCTGCACTTGATAGCCATGAACGTGCTCTATCCCAAGATCCTGGGCAAGCGCCTGCAACTGAACCCGCTGGCGGTCACCATCTCTCTTCTTTTCTGGGGATGGCTGTGGGGAGCGATGGGCTTGATTCTGGCGGTGCCGATCATGGGCGCTTGCAAGATCATCTGCGAGCACATCGAGCGGCTGCGGCCCTACGGCGCGTGGCTGGGGGAATAGGTCGTCCCGGTTGGATGGTGAGAAGGGCTGTTATCGACCGCAATCGTCTGCTCCCCGGTCAGCCCGTTAGCGACGAAGTGGATTATTTCCGTGGAGTCCGTGATACGCCCAGAATCGGCGCTGTGGAAAAGAGTCAGTCTGCATCGTCATGGTTCGCAAAGTGGCAGATGAGCGCGGCCGCAATGATCTGCATGTAATGCGTCACCTGTACCCGTGATGAACATCACTGCTGCCGACGGCGATCCATGTTACTTTACCGCCACTCTTTGCAGATCAATATAGGGCCGAGCCAACCGACCACTGGCGGATTCTTAACAACGTCAGCCAAGGGAGCGCAGGATGTTAGTTTTGGCACCCTCACGAATCCCACGAAGTGCGCTTCTCTGCTCACTCACAATCCTGTCGCTGGCGACATTCGCGCATGCCTCAGTGCCCACGGCGCTGGGCACTTCAACACCTTTGGATGAGAGCGGAAAGATCATCGGAATCATTGGTGGCATCATGGGTATCATCGGCGGCGGCGGCATCGTCGGTTTTGTCACTTGGCTGCGCCGAGTCAAGAGCGATTGGATCCGCGAAGCCGTGAAACAAGCCAATGAAGAATGTGAGAAAGCGGTGACCAAGCTAAGACACAAAACCGCTGATCAGCTGATCAACATGGCGAGTACGATCCCTACGATCCCGAGGACCCCCAAAGAGGAAGAGCAAAGTGCAAAGGAAGCGCAGAAAAACCTGATGGCTTTCGATAGAGGCGAATAACTTTATAGATTGGAGGGAAGGCAATGTCTGGACTGCAGTTAATCGACGTCGGGGATCGTGGAGTCAAGTTCATCAATGATCGCCTGCAGGTTTGGTTTAATCTCGTTCCCGATCCCGAGAACGATGGAAAGAATTGGTATGCGGGCTCAACCACGAGCGCACTACTCTACGACAAAGAGATTCTGGACCCAAAGAACGCCGACACGCCCTGGCTCTATATGTGTCACGACCGCGAAAAGCGCTGTATGCAGATCGATCAGATCCAGCTATACGACTCTCTCGGTAAAGGTAAGTTAGGCCAGCCAGCGCAGCTATTTAGCAAGCCCTATCGGTTAATCGCCAAATCTGGACCCGTACAGCCAGGATCCGTACAGCCAGGATTTATAGAGATCACGGTTGCTTCGTCTCCTTTTGAGTGCATCTATCCGGTCGGTGGAGGAATGCGTCGACTGGAGTGTGAGCTCCACCGGGTCATCCGCTTGGCGGCCGAAGCGAGTTACCTTGACGAAGAACTGTCGATTCACGTGAAGTCCGGCGCCGAACCTGGCACGGAGAGTGTAGCGCCGTGCTTCGCCGTTTGTTATTACGCCCATATCAACGCTGGAGAAAAGTGGGGTCTTTTAGTCCTTAGCTCCGAGGATGCCCATGCCGTTGTGGCGGGAGGGAATTGGGCGCGTCCGCCAGGCGGTGTACTTTCCTACGGGCTCGTGTGCGACGCGCGCATTGAGGACTTGAGATGGGATTCCTCTAGCGTGTCGGTATTATTATCGCCCCGTAAATCATTGGGATGTCGGCATTTATTTAATCGTTACGATGAGCTAAGCACAGCGCTAGATGCAGCATCACATGAAACCTTGGCTCGCCAAGTGGCCTAGCTGGCCCCTGGCTTCAAAACTTGTAGAGAGGGAGTCGAATGACAGACGCTAACCAGATCTCTAGCCAACAAAGCACATCTCCTAGTGGACGCGACGAGTGTGTCAAGAAAATGTTGGAGAGTGCCGAGAAGGCGGTCGAAATTCTCCACCTAGGAGACTTCATCCGAGACAATAAGGAGGCGATCTACAGGCAGCTCGAAGACTGCGATGTCCGCGTGAGTGAACGCCCTAGCGGGCTGGATCCCAACGCGGCATTTGTTGCCCAAAGTCTTCCCTTGATCGGCGGGGTTATCCATGTCGGAAGCAGCCGTGCCAACTTTGACAAGGCCGCCATTTGGGTGCAGAACCAGAGCCCTCACGCTGAGCCCATCTCCCTGCTTTCTACGCTGGTTCTTCTTTATATTGTGGACCAAGGATGGCAAGATGCTCATGCTCCCAACCAAGATGCCCATGCTCCCAACGATGAGAAGAAGAAGGCCCAATGGGAAAGCATCTATCAGCGGGCCAAGTGGTTGTGCGAAAAGTGAAGGCCGAGGCGTGTGGGGAATTCTCTCATTATGGAACTCCGACCACTCGGGGCGGCGCAAACGCTGCTCGCGACCGTAGATACCGGAACCACTCCGGTCGCCGCAGCCGCCAATCGCGCTACCAACCAGAGATGCCCTGTCCCGGAACATGTCGCCGCCCTTAACTCAACGCAAACAAGCCAGCGTTCCGCGGGCGGGCAAAACTTTCCCCTCGAATTTTTTGCGATTGCGCAAGCGTCCATCGATGTAAACTGCTGCGGGGGAAACCGCGCAGGGTCGTTGCCGCTGTAGGGGTCCTTCGACTCCGCACGAGCAAAAGAAGCTCGTGGCCCGCTCAAGATGACAATGCGGCGGGCGATTGGAAATCCGTCCATGGGGATACAAATTCAATGCGTATTGCCAGAATGCTCTTGAGTACACTTGCAATTACGGTTTGCGCGGCACTGGGTTCCACCGGCGCTGCGGCACAAAGTTGGCAGGTAATGAGCGCCGATTATGGCGTCAACAACAACCGCGTGGATGTAACCAACACGGTCCGGCGGCTGGTGAACGGGTCCAACTTCCGGGTGAACAATGCCACCATGGGCGTCGATCCAGCCCGCGGAAAGGACAAGGTCCTGCGCATCCATGCCCGTGACGGGAGCGGGAGAATGCGCGATTTCGTCTACGACGAAGGACAAACCGTCGACTCCCGGATGTTCACGGGAGGTGGCTTCCCCGGTAATTACCCCGGCAATCGCCCGGGCAATGACTTCCGGGACCTCCGCATCGTGCAGGCCAGCTACGGCTCCGGGGGTCGCCGGAGGGATGTCACGAGCCGCCTGCAAAACATGGTGCGCCACAATCGCCTCAGCGTGCTGGTGAACAACTTCACCATGGGCGGAGACCCTGCCGTGGGCCAGACAAAGGACTTGACGGTCATGTACGAGTATCAGGGTCAACATCGCAACACGAACACGCGCGAGGGCAGCAACCTGACTCTTCCCTGAGGAAAGGAGACCCCGCGCTGTGCTGGGTCACGGAACGGAGGAAGTAATCCGGCCCAGAGTGCAAGTCGTTGCACCTCGACAAATTCGGCCCGCATATCTTTCAACGAGTTACAACGGAGACATAATTGCAAGAGAACCCTTGACAGTGTGTCTCGGGATGCCCAGGGTTCCGCTTTGGGATGGCATTTTCGAGAGTACCAGGCAATGAGCGATGTTTGGTTGGGATTTGCTCTTTGCGCAATACTCGCCCCCGTGAGCACCGCAAGGTGTTCGAGCGAAACGTTTCAATTTCGAGAGTCAAGGCTCTCACCCTCGGAGGATACAAACTTGAACAAGAAATTTGGATGGATGTTATGTTTGCTGGCTCTCGCTCTTTGCGCCAGCAGTTTGCCGGCCATGGCTGGCACCGCCTACAATAATACGCTTCCCAACCCCTCCAATTGCTGCTCTGGCTGGACAATCGGCGGTTCGGGCTCCGCTGTCGGATTGGTCGAGGACGCCCAGATGTTCACGTCAGCGACGAGTGGCACGGTCAGCGAGATTTCCATAGATATGGGCTTTGTGACGGGCGACAACGGGGCCTTTGTAGGAATATACACCAACAATGCTGGAGCGCCGGGAACGCTCATTGGGAGCTTGACGGCTCTCCCCCCAGCACTAGTCTTCGGAACACCCTGTCCAGCTTGCGAGCTGAACGTGTTCGGTAGTGGAGGTACTATTAGCGCCGGACAACAGTATTTTGTCGTAGTCACGGCCGACAATAGCACTTGGGACGCCTGGAATCAGAACGGGAACGGCATCCTTGGACAGCTAGATCAAAACACAGGCAGCGGCTGGAACCAGTTTGCAGGCCAAACCCTGGGCGGCATGGCAATACAGACCGGTGGCCCGTCGACCCCGGAGCCCAGCTCTCTATTGTTGCTCGGCACCGGATTGGTTGGAGCATTCGGCGTTATTCGTCGCAAATTGAATCGCTAATCCTCCTGTAGTTCACTTCACGAGCCGTAGCCAACCAGCTACGGCTTTCTTCTTTTTGGAGCGGTTTCAGGGTTGTCCCTGCCTGGAAAGCGCCGGGGGGCAGCGTCGCGCCGATTCACGGGCCGCACAGAAGCGCGATTTTGGCCGGGGGCGTCAGCCAGCGGTAAAGCGGAAGAAGACCCTAAGCCGCGTTGACCTCGAGCGCCCGCGCCGGTCTCGAAGTAGCTCTTCAGGCTCGACAGAACGGCCGGCCAACCCTCTGCCACCTCGCGAACCGCGCCATCGGTTTTTAACCCAGCCTGAACTTGTGAAGGCCGGTGTTCCTCCCGTATAGTGTTCTCACTTCCCGGGACTAATTCTTACATGGGGTGAACGATGGAATTGCAAAGTTTTCTGGCGGCGCTGGAAGAGCGCATCGCCCGCTATGACCTGTTGTGCCATCCATATTACAAGGCGTGGACCGCCGGCCAACTCACGCGCGACGATCTGCGCGAGTACGCCAGCGCCTACTACCATCATGTGGCCGCGTTTCCGGCTTACTTGAGCGCGTTGCACTCGCGGCTCGGCGACGGCGCGCAGCGGCGCGCGGTGTTGCGCAACCTGTGCGAGGAAGAGATTGAAGGGCGTCCGCACAGCGAGTTGTGGCTCGACTTCGCCGAAGGCATGGGCGCTGACCGCGACCAGGTGCGTGAGCGCGAACCGTTGCCGGAAGTCCGCGAGTTGATCGGCGAGTTTCGCCGCGTGGCGCGCGAAGGCTCGACCGCCGAGGCGCTGGCGGCATTTTACGCGTACGAGTCGCAGGTTCCGCGTGTGGCCAAGGCCAAGGCCGACGGCCTGGCCGAGCGCTACGGCGCTGACGCGAAGACGTGCGGCTATTTCAAGCTGCATCAGTTCGCCGACGTGGAGCATGCGCAGGTGTGGCAGGAGTTGCTGACGGCGGAAGTTGCGGCGCATCCCGGGCAGACGGAAGCTGCGTTGGATGCCGCGGAAACTGCGGCGCAGGCGCTGTGGCACGCGCTGGATGGGATGGAAGCCCGGCGAATGGCGACAGTGTAGCTCGTGGCTCCCACCCTTTCGCAACAGCAGTGAAAGGATGGGCACCCGCGGTCTGGGCTCCGTCGGAAATCGTTTACCACCCTTCGGCTTCGCTCAGGGCAGGCTCCGACACGGAGCGCACGGAGCTTTAGTTTCTTTAGAGTTTCCTCAGTGATCTCCGTGCCTCCGTGGTTAATTTTCCTTCTTATGAGGGGGGCCCGCTATTTCTGTTCGGGATGACACGGCGCGGACCGCCGCATTACTCTCAAGGCATGGCCAAACCAGTTCCCCTAGGTGCGCGCGGTGAAGTCGAGAAGCGCGTTGAATTCCAACACACCCTAATGGCATGGCGGGAAGAACTGCCGGCGGTGCTGGCCACGCCGAACATGATCGGGTGGATGGAGGCGGCGGGCTTCCACGCGCTGCTGCCCTTCTGCGAAGGCGACGAAGTCAGCGTGGGCACCGCGATCAACATTGTGCATCGCGCACCGACCGGCGTCGGCGCGACCGTGAAGTCGGAGGCGGTACTGGAATCGTTTGACGGCCGCTTCTACACCTTTAGCGTCAGCGCGCACAACGGAGCGGAAGTCATTGGCTACGGGACGATAGCCCGCGCCATCGTCTGCAAGGCCAAGTTTGAAGAGAAGCAGCGCGCGAAACAGGCGCAGGGCGGATGAGTTGGAGATCGTGCGCTCCGCGATCTTTCCGCTAAAGGACGAACCGCAGATGCTTCGACTGAGTTCGGTCGCGGGGCGACCTCACTCCGCTCAAGGAGGACAGCAAAAAACTACAACGAGTTTCAACTCTTCGAGATGACGACGAAAGGCCCCGTCCCATCCTGGTGCCCCATCCTTAGAAGCGCAGGACGATGTAGTAGGGGCGATGCAAACGCAAGTTCCCACACTGGCGACTGCAGCTCTGGCATCGGCTTTGCCTGGAACAGCTTCCTACACTGTCTGGCCGTCCACCGGGCCCAGGTCTTGGACTTCTTCTTGCGGGCGCTATCGGTCGAAATTCCAGTTCCCGCATACATCTGCCGGTAGAGCTTCGAAAGGAACATAAAAGCAATCCTGGCCCGTAGAGTTGGAGTGCAGGCTGACCTCTGCCAAATAGCACGCCAGTTATAAAACCTGTCCCAAACCTTCTGGGTACGCTCCCGAATCTCATCCGAGCTCATCGAGGGATGCGGCGTAAACATCTTGGGACGAACATCCGTCGGAATCAGCCAGTACCGAGTGATCGGCACATCGCCCACCAGCGTGGGATCGTTGGCCTGCTCCTTTTCCCAGCGCGCAAAATCCACGGTACCCGGAAACGGCGTCATCATCACGAACTGGGCAAAAGTTATGTCCGCCTTCAGTGCCATCTCCACCGTCGTATCGAACGTTGCCGGCTTATCTGTCGGCAGACCGAAGATGAACGAGCCCAGCACATGGACACCATGCTGTTTGAACGTCTGCAACTGCTTCACCAGGGCCTCGCCAGACTGGTTGAAGTCTTTGAAGACCGCCTTGAGTCCTTCCGGGGTTACCGCCTCGACCCCCACCAGAGCGCCCTTGATATTGGCCTTCCGCATAGCGTCCAGATACTCGACGTCCTCACCCGCCTCCATCGTGATCTGGGTGTAGAACACCATGTCTTTCGGCAGTTTTGCCAGCTCTTCCATCAGTTGGAAACGCTCGGCGCGGATCGCCGTCAACTCTTCCAGTTTGGCCGTATTGTTTTGCTCCCGGGCCAGCCGCAGATCGGTCAATGTTACCGGATAGAAGTTGTCATCGGCCAGGGCGATAAACCGGAAACCGATCCGCCGCAGACTAACGATTTCGTCGATCACACTCTGATACTGCCGTTGCCGGGGCTGCTGCCCATCGGTCCGCCAAACGCTGCAAAAAGAGCAATGCTTCGGGCATCCGCGAATGGTCTGCACCGAGGCCCACATATACTTATCGGGCTGCATCAGGTCCCATCGCGCGGCCAAAAACTGGCTGCCTTCAATCCGTCCGCCCTCATAGATGCTGCCTGGCTTGCCCGCGAGGCAATCGGCCACGACCTTGCCCCACGCGATATCGCCATCTCCCTTCACCACAGCGTGGGCGCCACCGCGTTCCAGGGCCTCTTCGGGATACAGCGTAGCGTGGATGCCACCGTAGATTACCCACGCGCCGCGCTCGCGCGCCATGCGGCCAACTTCATATCCACGTAAAGCGTTGCCCGTATGTACACTGATGCCGACAATATCTCCGGGCATGATGCTTTCCGGCACAATCTGCTCCAGCGACTCATCGACGAGAATGGGATCGCCCGCTGCGTGAGGTGTCGCCGCCGCAAGGACAAACAACCATCTGGGCGTAATGACGGCCGTACCAAAAGAATTGTCGCTGGGATTTACGAGATGAACCCTCATCGAATCCAACCTTTCCTGGGGCGAGTACGGTGGCTTCAGAGAGAGTCTTCACAATAGGACGAATCATTTGCCGAGCTGCGTTTTGGCATGATCGCCGATCACGAGTCTTCCCGCCGGACATTGTCGTCAATCATACATGCCGACTGTGATGCGTGGAGCTGACGCCTCACGCGGATGGCACCTGGAGCCCAAGCTTGGTGTACTCCTTCGCCGGGAACCCCGACGGTCAGCTTCCCTTCGCGGGGCTCATCTTCGACAACGCCGGTAATTTTTATGGAACCACAAACGGAGGCGCCCCACACCTTTTCGGCACAGTGTACAAGCTGACGCCTTCTTCCGGAGGTATGTGGACGGAGACGATTCTCTATGGATTTTCAGGGGCCGCGGATGGGGCTCTCCGCAGACTGGAGTGATCCTCGATAGTGGCGGCAATCTCTATGGAACAACTCCGATCGGCGGCATCGTCCCCTACGGTCAGGCAGGTGTGATGTTCGAGATCACACCGTAGCCTAGAGCGGTTTCAGGGTTAGTGTGAACTGCGGAAGTTTCGCCTCGGCAGCCAAGTAGCGAGGCGGCCCCCGGGCCTTTCCTCGTCGAGAATTAACTCGCTGGTGGGGCTTTCATCGCAGAAGCTACGGCGGTTTGGGCGCTTTGCTTTCCCACCCTTTCGCAAAAGAGGTCGAAAGGATGGGGCACCCAGTTTCTGGAGTGAATTGGGGGCCGCGGATCCTTCGACTGCGTTCGGTCGCGGGGCGACCTAACTCCGCTCAGGAGGACAGGGAGCACATACAGTTAATAAGTTGCGAAACTATTAAACTACGCGCGGATTCCCCATACCCTGGGAACTGGGTCCTTGCTCCACGTTCGCTGCGCTCGCCGTTGTATTACATCGCGCCCGGTATCGTATGCTGTGCAGGTTGCGCTATGGAGACTGCACGCATGGCCGAGCTGCTGGCGCCGTTTACTGGCGGAGAGATGCCGGCGCCGCGGCTGCTCGAAGCGCTACAACGCTACCTCGATCTGTTGCTGCGCTGGAACGCGCGGGTGAATCTGACGGCGGTGCGCGATGCGGAGACGATCGTCACCCGGCACTTCGGCGAGTCGCTGTTCGCGGCGCGGGTCCTGCTGCGCGGAGGCGGTGAAGCCGCTGCGCCTGCGACGCTGGCCGACGTCGGCTCGGGAGCGGGCTTCCCGGGGATTCCGATGAAGCTGTTCGCGCCCGGGATCGAGCTGACGCTGATTGAATCGCACAACAAGAAAGCGGTTTTCCTGCGGGAGGCGGTGCGGAGCCTCGGGCTCGACCGCGCCCAGGTATTCTCCGGTCGCGCCGAGCAGTGGGCGAAAACCGCTGACTTGGTGACGCTGCGCGCCGTCGAGCAATTTGAGCGGGCGTTGCCGGTGGCGGCGAAGTTGGTCGCGGGAGATGGCAGGCTGGGCTTGCTGGTTGGTGCGGGACAAGTTCCGACAGCCCAGGGAGTGCTGGGAGGGAATTGGGAATGGGAGGAACCGGTGGGTGTCCCGCGGAGCGAAGCTAGGGTTGTCATCGCGGCGCGGCGGAGCGGGTAAGGGGCGGTTCTTTGAGAATAAAACGAAGAAGAACGATGAGAACCAAATCAATGTTGTGGGAAAAAAATCGTAAATATGCCGTGCTTTAGACTGCTGAGTGGGAAATATTAATGATATTGAGCCATGTAAAACATATTTACTGGGATCCGCAACTGGATATGTGGGTGAGCGGCGCGGGTACGTTGGGGACCGCCGACTTTGGCTTGCTGAACTTCAGCAATGGCTCGGTCGATTTTAACGTGCATCCGAATTTCAGCTCCGGCGTGAATGGAGTTCGGACTGGCTAATGAGTTTTCGGTGGAGCTGGATGGCCCGGCCGATGTCACGATTGACTACGACAATTTTTCGATCACGCTGAATACGGCGACGCCCGAGCCGTCGAGCCTCTGGCTGCTGGGGACGGGAGTGGTGGGTCTGGGAAGCTTGGTACGGAGAAAGATAAAGGGGTGAGGTCTCAGCGGGTGGCCGCCTTCCCTCCACAGGGGACTGTATGCCTGCTCCGATTATGAAGTCAAGAACGAAGTAGATCTGCTTGTCGATCTCCTGCACCTGGCGGATCGTGGCAACAGCCCGTCAACCGCTGACGAATCTCAAGAATGTTCCACGTGGAACATTTGCGATCAGGTGAGGATAATGCCAGAAAATGTTCCACGTGGAACACTGTCTCTTCGACCCATCCTCCCTGTTACCCACAACTCCTCCCGCTGCTTACTCTCAGCCTAATCAGCACCTTCCGCTGTCCCATCCTAGTCTTGCACAGCTTTTCCTCGGAAAACTTCCCTTCCGGCCCGCTCCATCATTGCCGCCCCGCCCCGCCGCGTTCTAAGCTCTTGAGTTCAGCCTTTTCCTGCAAAACTATGGGACGCATCATCGCAGTCACCAATCAGAAGGGCGGAGTCGGCAAGACCACGACCGCCATCAACCTGGCTGCGTCGTTCGCCTCCCTCGGCGTCCGCACGCTGCTGGTCGACTGCGATCCTCAATCCAACGCCTCCAGCGGGCTCGGCTTCCTCCGCGATCCCGAACGCCCCAGCACGTACCAGGTCATCATGGGCGAGGTCCCGGCCCAGCAGGCGATGCTGCCTACCGAGATCGACAACCTCAGCGTGATCCCCGCGCACAAGAACCTGCTCGGCGCCAACATCGAGCTCGTGCCCCTCGATCAGCGCGAGTATCGCCTGCGCCACGCCTTGCAACCGCTGCGCGACGAATTCCAATTCATCGTGCTCGACTGCCCGCCCGCGCTCGACCTGCTCACTCTCAACGCGCTGGTCGCCGCCGACACCGTGCTCATTCCCATGCAGGCCGAATACTTCGCCCTCGAGGGCGTCACTGAATTGCTCGACACCATCGACCGCATCCGCGTCGAGCTCAATCGCGGCCTGGCGGTCGAGGGCGTGGTGCTCACCATGTTCGACGAGCGCACCAACCTGGCGCAGTCGGTGGCCTCCGAGCTGCGCGGCTTCTTCGGCGACCTCATGTGCGAGACCGCGATCCCGCGCAACATTCGACTCGCCGAGGCCCCCAGCCACGGCCAGCCTGCGCTGCTTTACGATCCCCACGCCCGCGGCACCGAGGCCTACCTGAAGCTGGCGGAAGAGATCCTGGAGCGCGTCACCAATCGCCAGCCGCCCTCGCAGGAGGCCCCGCAGCCAAGCGATTAATGATCCGCGATATATCCCACAATGTGTGATATACCACAATGTGGGACGTACGGGTGCGGGCTCCGCCCTTTCACTCTGTCATCCCGAGCGACGGCGCGCCGTTAAGCTCTTTGTTTTTGCCATCACGAGCGGGCGGACCGGGGCCCCAACGAGAGCCGTTTTTGCGCTTGTTGGGGTGAAGTTCAGCTCGCGAGGGACACGGCGACGGCGGATTTATACATGCTCTCCCTGGCCGCGGAGAGAACCCAAAACCCCGGGCCAAAACCGTCAACTAGGTCCCCGGTCTAAACTGTCAACTATGTGCCGGGCTGTACATTAGCCCGAGGAATCTGCTGTTTCAATTTCCAACCTGCCCGCGTAACAGCTGTCCCCTTACCGTTCCTGATCCCTCTAACCACTATCCACTAACCACTGCTTTCGGCGCCTCCCACAACTCCACGCGGTTCCCCTCCGGATCCATGATCCATCCAAACTTCCCGTACTCGGCCTCTTCCACCTTGGGATCCACTTGCACGCCTTCCTCGCGTAGCGCCTTCAGCAGTTCGTCCAGGTTCTCCACCCGGAAATTAATCATGAAACTGGACTGGCTGGGCGCGAAGTACTTCGTCTCCTCGGGAAAGACCGCCCACACATTGCAGCCCGGGATTTCCGGGTGGTCGGCGTCACGCCACATCGCCCCTGAACCGTCGGTCGCGCTCTCAATGCCGAGGTGTTGGCGATACCATTCGTACAGCACCTTCGGGTCTTTCGCTTTGAAGAAGATCCCGCCCAGTCCGATCACGCGTTTCATCGTGCATCCTCTCGCATGGCATTCGCTTGCTTCTCAAAAAAGAAAGCACGGAGAATTTCTCCATGCCTCTGTGTCTCGTTGGTGAGCCAGCTCTTACGCTTTCTTCCCCTCGTTCTTCAACACCTCGATCGCCTTATTGAGCTGATCGTCAGGCTGGTTGGCCTTCTGTTGCTTCTCCTGCTGGGCGCTGTCATCGGCGTTCTCGTCCTCGTCGGGGGCGATGAAATCGTCGTTGCCATCGGCAACCAGGATATTCGGCGTAACGGCCGTGTCCTGCACCGCTTTACCCGACGGCGAGTAGTACTTCGCAACCGACAGCACCAGCGCCGAGCCATCCGGCATGTCGATCACTTTCTGGATGGATCCCGAACCGAAAGTCTTGTCGCCGAGCACGTCGCCGCGGGCGTTCTCCATAACGGCAGCGGCTACGATCTCCGCCGGTCCGGCCGTACCGCGGTTCACCAGCACCACCAGCGGCAGGTTGGTCACCACCGTCTTCTCGGGATCGGCGTTGAAGGTTTGCTTGGGATACTTCTGTCCCTGCAGGGTAGTGATGGTGCCATGATTCAGGAAAAGGTTCGCCGTGGCGATACCCTCGCTCTCCTCGCCGTCGCCGGAATTGCGCAGGTCGAGAATGATCTTCTTGGCGCCTTCCTTCTCCACCGCTTTCAGCTTGTTGGCGATCTCCTGCGAACGCCCCTTCGGGAAGTCGTCCACCTTGATGTAGACGATGCCGTCTTCCATCATCTTGTCGCTGATCGGCGGATCGGTGACGATCGCGCGCGTGAGCGCCGACTTCACCGGCTGCGCCCGCCGCGGACGCACCACGGAGACATTGATCACCGATCCCGGGGGACCGGTCAGCAGGCCGTCAATCTCAGCCAGCGACATGTCGCGCGTCGTCTTGCCTTCGATGGCCTCGATGATGTCGCCGCTCTCGATCTCTGCCTTATCGGCCGGTCCCCCCGGAATCACCGAGATCACCGCAGCGTAGCCGTAGCGCTTGGAGACTGCTGCGCCAATGCCGGCCTTGCCTTCCTTGCGCTGCTTGTAATCCTTGTACTCCGTGGGATCGAGATAGCTGGAGTTGGCGTCGAGCGATTCCAGCAACCCATGCAGGGCGCCGCTCGTAACATTGGGAATGTTCGGTTCCTCGACGTACTCGGTACGAATACGCGAGAGAACTTCGCTGTAGACGCCTAACTGGCGATATGAACCGTCGTCGTTGGTGTTGGCTCGGACGCCCAGTCCGCCGACTACGACAAACGTGGCGAGCAAAAAGGAAAGGCCGAGAACGATAAGCTTGGTGGTCTTTGACATATTTGATTCGCTGGTGGGAGGGATACTCTCGCTCCCATTCTATCTTAGTTTCGATGCCGGCCCGACGGGAAGGTGGCAGGAAAATCAGATGGATTCCACCCCCGCAGTCCCGTCTGCGGCTGTTACTTGGACGCATGGCGGGGCTTACCCGTAAGCAACTGGCGCTTTCAGCCAGGGATTAATCTGCGAAGCGCGGGGAGCAAGGGCCTGCGATCTTGCAAAATGCACCTCTGGACGACCGAAATGGTATGGCCATTTTGTATATGCAATTTGTATTATATAATGCATTACAGAACGTCCCATGCCCCACACCAAACATCGACGCAAGGAAGATGCCCTCAGCCTTCGTGTTGATCCGGCCTTGAAGGCCGAGTTCATGGCTGCGACGGAAACCGAGAACAAGCCGGTTGCCGAGGTACTGCGCAATTTCATGCGCAGCTACGTTCAGCGCGCCAAGCGGAAAAGGTTTACCGCCGAAGCCCGCAGGCAGTCGCAACTGGTGGCCAGCTCGGCCGATGAATCGGAAGTGATGAACTGGATCCGGGACGTGAGCGGGTAAAGAGTGCTAAACGTAAAGCGTGGCGACCTGGTAACCATTGCGGTCTCGGGAGATTACGGCAAGCCTCGTCCGGCAGTTATTATCCAGGCAGATGCCTTTGACGATCTTGCTTCCCTGACGGTGGCCCCTCTTACCAGCGAGATTTACCAAGCTCCCTTGCTGCGCGTCGCCATTCAGCCGGGAAAAGAAACAGGACTTCACAAGGTCTCTCAGGTGATGGTTGACAAGATCACCACCGTGCCCCGGTCCAAAATTGGCCAGCGTATTGGTTCTGTGGAGGCGAGCACCCTGCGCGCCCTTAATCAGGCTCTCAAAGGATTTCTGGACTTGGAATAAGAAGACTATTGCCCTGCTGCTTCGGCTGAAACCTGTTTTGCCCCCTAGAAACAGTTCTCGTGACTATGCAGCCGAAATACTCGGGCGCTTGACCGGAGTAATCGCCGCCAACTCCTTCTGCAGGCGCTTTCTGACCTGGTGAGCATCGTAGTCGGCCTGCATCCCCAGCCAGAACGATTCCGTCGTGCCGAAAAACTTTGCCAGACGCACTGCCGTGTCGGCGCTGATCGCTCTTTTCTCGAGAACAATGTCATTGATCCGGGGGACCGGAACGTGGAGCTCGTGCGCCAGACGGTAGGGGGTTATGTGCAGGGGCTTGAGATACTCCTCGCGAAGGATCTCTCCCGGATGAAGGGTCCATGTTCTTTCTTTTTTCTTGTTCGGGCTCTTGGCCTTGCGCTCGTCGCTCATTTTGTTCGTGCGTTGGGTAGCTTCCTCTAGGTAAACGGATTTTCAATCCGCAGGTCGTTAAATCGCTGCCCATGCTGCAGGTCTTCACTGTACAGCGTGCCACACTGCGCTTCGATGGCTCCCGCGACGATCAAGGCGTCGTACCAGGACAAACGATATCTGTGGTGCAGATGAAGGGCCTCCGCATATAGAGCTTGCGAGGAATGCACAGTCAGCAGTGGACGGAACACTGTTCCCAGGTATTGTTCCGCTTCCGCCACGGTCAGGGGTTGCGCGAACCGGCGTAGCGCGACATTGAAAAACTCTTGCACCACCTGGTAACTAACCGCGCCCTTTCCGGTTGCGGCTGCCTGCCGGATCAGCTGCGTTGACCGGTGGAGCTTGTCGGGAGAATTCCTGTCGAACGAATAAACGAAGATATTGGTGTCAAGAAAAAATCTACCGTTCATTCATTTCGTCCCGGCTAAAACGGCGGCCCGCATTGACGTGATGAAGCCGACGCATGAGCGCATCAACCTCCTGTCCATTGCCGGACTGAGCGGTAAAGCTCAGCAGCCACTCCCGAAAAGCCGAGTTGAGCGTCTTGTGCTGCGAGCGCGCTACACGTCGTGCCTGCTCGATCAGGTCTTCGTCCGCGCTTAGGGTGATGTTTTTCATACAGCGATAGTGTACACGAAAACAGTGCATCTCCCTTGAGCATCCGAAGTCAGTCTGTCATTCCTCCGGTGACCTCACTCACAACCCTCTCTGCGCTTACCCTGATAAACTCCTCTGTTTCACGTTGAAAGCCGAAAAGCGAGTCGCGAAAGGCGAATAGCGAACCATGGCCCGCAGTCTTGATAGGTCCCGCGCATTACAAATCCGCGCCGAGCAGCTCATTCCCGGCGGAGTCAACTCGCCGGTCCGCGCTTTCCGTTCGGTCGGCGGCACGCCACCGTTTCTGGTTCGCGGCCTGGGCGCGCACGTGTGGGATGCCGACGGCAACCGCTACATCGACTACGTCGGCTCGTGGGGGCCGCTGATCCTCGGCCACTCGCCGCCCGAGGTCATCGAGGCCATCGTCCAGGCCGCGCGTAACGGCACCAGCTTCGGGGCTTCCACGCCGACCGAAGCTGACTTGGCCGAGCTGGTGATCGAGGCCTTTCCCGCAATCGAGAAGGTGCGCTTCGTCAGCTCCGGAACGGAAGCGACGATGTCGGCGATCCGGCTGGCGCGTGCGCACACCCAGCGCAAGTTCATTGTGAAGTTCGAAGGCTGCTATCACGGACACAGCGACGCTCTGCTGGTAAAGGCTGGCTCCGGCGTGGCGACGCTCGGCATCCCCGGTTCGGCGGGCGTACCGGAAGAGTTTGTCGAGTTCACGCTGGCGCTGCCCTACAACGATCGCAACGCGGTGGAGGCGGCCTTCGCCAAATTCCGAGGCCAGATCGCCTGCGTGATCGTGGAGCCGGTGGTCGGCAACATGGGATGCGTGCCGCCCCGGCCGGGCTACCTCGAAGCTCTGCGCGAGATCACCGCGCGCGAAGGCGCGCTGCTCATTTTCGACGAGGTGATGACCGGATTCCGCGTGGCATTTGGCGGCGCGTCGGAGCTGTACCACATCAAGCCTGATCTCACCACGCTGGGCAAGATCATCGGCGGCGGTCTGCCGGTGGGCGCTTACGGCGGACCGGCAAAGATCATGGACCTGGTGGCTCCCCTGGGCCCTGTGTATCAGGCGGGAACCTTGAGCGGCAATCCGCTGGCGATGGCGGCGGGCATCGCCACGCTGTGCCAGTTAAAAGCCAACCGGAAGCAGTTCTACAAGCAGCTCGATGACATGGCGGGCAAGCTGGTGGCGGGCATCACCGCAGCGGCCAAAGAGGCTGGCGTGGCGATGACCGCCAACCGCGTGGGGTCGATGTTTACGTTCTTCTTCACCGATAAGCAGGTCACCGATTGGGAAAGCGCCGCCACCTGCGACACCGCCAAGTTTGGCCGCTTCCATGGCGCCATGCTCGATGCGGGAGTATGGCTACCGCCGTCGCAGTTCGAAGCAGCGTTCCTCAGCATCGCGCACACTCAGGGCGATATCGACGATACGATTGCAGCGGCAAGAGAAGCGCTGGCGCTGCTGTGAAGTGATCCAGCTTTGGCTAATTGCTAACTGCTAGTTGCTTCTTGCTGCCTTTCCATCATTTCCGGAATCGTGACGAACTCGAAACCCTCGCCCAGATAGCGACTGAGGATGCGGTCGCTAGCTTCGACACTGCGGCTGCGGTTGGCCCCCATCCGCACATGCGAGCCGTCATGCAGCAGGATCACGTCGCCGCCGCGAATCTGGCGCTCCGCGCGGGCGACAATTTCCTCAGCCGACTTCGCCTTCCAGTCGTAACAGGTGACGTTCCACATCACCGTCTGAAGCCCGAAGGCTCGCACCGTGCGCAGCGTGGCCGGACGGCGCCCCCCGAACGGAGGCCGGAAGATCTTCGTTTCCACGCCAGTGGCGTCAAGGATGGCTTGCCTGGTTTGCACAAGCTGGCGGCGCAACTCGGTCACCTGTTCAAAGATCAGGTTGGGATGGCTCCACGTGTGGCTGCCAATGGCGTGGCCGGCGGCAACCAAAGCGTGCGCAATCTCAGGCTTCCGTTGAACATATTGTCCGATGAGGAAAAACGTTGCCTTCACGCCATGGCGTTCGAGCACTTCCAGGGTGCGCCAGGTGTAAGGATCGTTGGGCCCATCATCGTAGGTGAGCGCCAGCAGGCGAGAGCCGGGCCCGAGGCCAATGAATGTTCGGCCGTAGAGCTGCGAGGTGGGCGACAGGGTGTGATAGCCGGCCCAGCAAGCCAGTCCCGCAACGCCAGCGCCGCCGATGAGCCCTGCAATCATGGAATTGGCTTGATTGTAACTGCGGCGGCGTCCCCCGGTGGAAAACTCGGGCCAACATTTACTATCACGACAATTGCGCGCAGACCGCGAGCAAGATATTCTGCGGTTCGTAGCCTTTTACTCCCATGGCGAACCTTTTCGAACCACCCCGGTACATCGCAGTCGAAGGTCCGATACGAGTCGGCAAGAGCACCCTCTGCCAGGTCATCGCGGAAACCCTGCACGCACAGCGCATCACCGAGCCCGAGCGCAATCCGTTCCTGCGCCCGTTTTACGAAGGCGAGCGTGGCGCCGCCTTCCAGGCGCAGTTCGCTTTCCTCATCGCGCGCTATGAGCAACTGGGCAGCCTCGACGTCAAGCGCAATCCCAACAAGACTTACGTCGCCGACTACATTTTCGAAAAGGACAAGTTGTTCGCCTGCCTCAACCTGGGCGATGCGGAGCTCGAGGTTTACAACCGCTATTACGACCTGTTCCGGCAAAACGTGCCCACGCCCGATCTCGTCATTTACCTGCAGGCCACGCCCGAGGTGCTGAAGAAGCGCCTGAAGAAAAAGAACGCCCCCGGTGAGAAGGCCATCAGCGACGACTACCTGGAAGAGGTGATCAAGGCGTACGAACACTTTTTCTTTCACTATACCTCGTCGGACCTGCTGATCGTGAACACCTCGGAGATCGACTTCGTGGAGCGCAGCGAAGATTTGCAGGCCCTGCTGCGGCGGGTCAGCGAGCCGATCCGCGGTACGCAGTACTTCCTGCCTCTGGGGCCGGACGAGCAATCCGCCCGAGCGTAGTTGTACACTTAGCGACAGTCCTGGAGTTGGAGCATGGCCGATATTGATTTGACGCAGATAGAAGCCGACGCCTTGATCGCAATGGAAAAGCACCGCATCGACGATAAGGAGTGGAAGTTCCCAGGACCCGGTGAGCAGCTGGCAATTCCGCTCACGTCACATGACAAACGAGAGAATTTCCTGCTCGATATAACGCGCGCGCAAATTGTACTCACCAAGGCCAGCTATCAGAATCGTGCACGACAGACTGTGATTCTCACGCGGCTCGACGTCGACGGACCACCGCATCGAAATCCCGACGATCAGGAAATCTCCTGTCCTCATCTTCATATCTATCGTGAAGGATACGGCGACAAATGGGCGTCTCCGGCGCCGGTTGATATCTACACCAATATCGGAGACCTCTTTTCGACACTGGAGGCGTTCATGGGCCACTGCAATATCACCCAGGCCCCGACGCTCCAGCGAGGGCTGTTTTGATGGCAATTGTCACCGAAATTGAACGGCTCTTGGATGCGTACCGCGCTTGGCTGAAGGAAAAGACCACTCTGCGTGAGGTGAACGGATCATGGGTTGAGATAACCACGCCCTATGTAGATCGCCACAATGACGCGCTGCAGATTTACGCGCGGCGGTCGAACGGGGGATATCTCCTTTCGGATGACCGCTATACTATTCATGATCTGGAAGCCTCCGGATGCAATCTCAACACCGAGAAGCGGCAGGATCTTCTGAACATAACCCTCAACGGCTTCGGCGTAAGGCAGAATGGCGGAGCCCTAGAAATAAGAGCGACACCCGAAAACTTTCCACTGCGAAAGCACAACCTGATTCAAGCCATGCTCGCTGTGAATGATCTTTTCTATCTCGCAAAGCCGATGGTGGAAAGCCTCTTCTTGGAGGACGTGATTTCATGGCTCGACAGCAACGATGTTCGTTACACACCGAAAGTAAAATTTACCGGCATCAGCGGCTATGATCACTTGTTTGATTTCGTTATCCCCAAGTCGCGAAAACAACCAGAGCGGATTGTCCAGGCGATCAACAGGCCAACACGTGACACTGCGGAAGCGTTTATTTACAAGTGGACCGATACCCGCGGGGTACGGTCTCCCGATTCCAAGGCGTACGCGGTTTTGAATGACACAAGTCAACCTGTCGCGTCGGGCGTGATCGACGCTTTCAGAAACTATGCCATCGATCCGGTTCCGTGGAGCCACCGGGCTGAATCCGTCTCCGAACTTGCTGCCTAGCTATCTTCACCAACTTTTCATTCCCTTATCACTGCCATCCGCGATCGATTGCGCTATGCTTCTTCCATCCCCAAAGGAGGTCGCCATGGGAGTCTTATTTCAGGCGTTCTATTGGAACTGTCCGTCGGAAGAAAATCAGGACGGCACCTGGTGGAACTTCGTGGCCGGCAAAATTCCTGAGTTGCAGCAGGCAGGCTTCACCGCGCTATGGCTTCCGCCCGCATCCAAAGCGGCCAATCTCGGTGGCCCTTCCATGGGCTACGATCCTTACGACTATTACGACTTGGGCGACGTCAAACAGAAGGGCCGCACTAAGACCTGGTTCGGAAACCAGGCGGAGCTGGTGGCGTTGATCAACGAGGCGCACACGGCGAACATGCAGGTCTATGCCGACCTGGTGCTCGACCACAACAACGGCGGCGACGCGCAAGAGCCCAATCCGATCGATGGCCAGACCCGCTGGACCAAGTTCAATCCGGGCAGCGGCAAATTCCCGCGCGACTGGCAGTGCTTCCATCCGTCGCCATTCGAGATCTTCGACGAGATGACCTTCGGCGACATGCCCGACCTCTGCCACCGCAATCCCCTGGTTTACCAGAACCTCATTGAGCTGGGGCAGTGGCTGGTCGAAACCATCGGCTTCGACGGTTTCCGTTTCGATTTCGTCAAGGGCTATGCGCCTTGGATGGTGCAGTCGATCGCCGAGCTGCGCTACCTGAAAAAATCGGGAGATGACTTTTATGCCTTCTGCGTGGGAGAGTGCTGGGACAACGAACGTACGGTAGACGACTGGCTCGGCGAGGTCAACAGTTACACGGACAATCCCGTCTCGGCGTTCGACTTTCCGCTGCATTATCGACTGAAGGGCGTCTGCGATACCTACGGCTTCAGTCTGTGGACCCTGGCCACTCCCGGAACGGTAGTCCAGGACACGCCGTCGCAAGCGGTAACGTTTGTGGACAATCACGACACCATTCGCGATCCCGGCAACGCCATCAACAACGACAAGCTGATGGCCTACAGCTTCATCCTCACGCACGAAGGCTATCCCAGCGTTTTTTGGATGGATTGGTACAACTTCGGTCTGGCGAAGACCGGTACGCCGAACGGAATCGCCGCGTTGGTGGCCGCGCACGAGCGATATGCCGGAGGCACGACGCAAGTGCTATACACCGATGACAACCTTTACATAATGCAGCGCACCGGTGCCGGATATCAGCCCAGCCTGGTCTATGTGCTGAACAACCTGGGCAGTGCCTGGAATGGCGCGATGGTGCAAACCCAGTGGCAACGTGTGCGATTCGAGCCGGTAGCGTATGGAGGATATGACACAAGCCGTCCCGATACGAAGATGACCTCGGCGGAAGGTCACGCTGATTTTTGGGCCGCTCCACGAGGATGGGCCGTGTACGCGCCGCAGGTTTGAACAGTTGCCAGTAGCCAGTAGCCAGTTGTCAGTNNAACTGACAACTGGCTACTGGCTCGGCGGCACGAACTCCTTGGGCTTCTCCGCGCCCTCGCCGAAGAAATAGGCATCCATCTGCTGCACGATGAATTCCTGGTGCTCCTTCTTCCAGGGTTGCAGGCGATACTCGTTGAGCAGCATCTTCATGTGTTCCTGCCACTGCTCCCAGGCCAGCTTGGAAACGTTGTCGTAGATGCGCTGCCCGAGTTCGCCATCGAACGGCGGTTCGTCCAGACCTTCCATTTCGCGGCCCATCTTTACGCACTTCACCATGTGTGCCATCGAGAACTCCCCTTTGCCCGCCAAGGGCGGCATAAATGCCAACGTTTGATTCTAACGGCGGCGGCCACAGAACCCAAGTGGCATGAACGCGGAGCCCGAGCCCGCTGGATGAACGTGACTACAAGGACGATAGCGGTTGTGATCAGCTCAGGAATGGTGCGTTCGCTTGCTGCCGCGCCTGGATCTCGATGAAGACGTTGATAAGCGATACAGCGGCGGGCGTAACGCCGGGGATGCGGCTGGCCTGGCCCAACGTCTGCGGGCGGACACGCGTCAGTTTTTCGTTCATCTCGCGCGACAGGCCGCTCACCTTGGCGTAGTCGAACCACTCGGGAATCAGCCGCTGCTCGGAGCGCTTCAAGCGCTCGATGGCTTTGCTCTGCTGGTCGAGGTAGCCGGAATACTTGATCTCGGTTTCCACGGATTTCAGCTCGTTGCGGACTTCCGCGGGAAGGCGGAAATCAGTTTCGAGTTTCGAGTTTCGAGTACCGGCTCGCCCGTGTTTGCCTCGGCAGCTCCGTCGTTAGAGATTGTCATCCCGAGTGAGAACGCGCCGGACGCCACGCGTCCGACTCGACGGATCTCCGGTCCGGACGGAGAGGGAAGGGACGGAACTCTCGAAACTTGAAACTCGAAACTTGAAACTTCCGTCTCGCCGCCACGCCGGAAGAAGTCCGGCATCAGCCTCGCCAGCAGCGGCGCCAGACGCTCAATCTGCACTTCTGGACGCTTCAAGAGTTGCGCAAACGTCAGGCCGAGCGCGCCGTCCAGCTTGTCAGGGTCAAGGTTCACATTTCCATTCTCAAGTTGGCCCTGCTCAGCGCTTTCACTAGAAACTTGAAACTTGAAACTCGAAACTTCTTTCCTCAGCACCTTCAGCATCTCACCATTCACCCGGGTGCGCTCCAGCAAGTCGCGCATGGCCTGCATGCGCTCCTGCTTGGCCAGATGATCGGCCCAGGCGGCATCGTTAATCAGTCCCACGCGGCGTCCATGTAGGGTAAGGCGGCGGTCGGCGTTGTCAATGCGCAGGTGCAGGCGGAACTCGGCGCGCGAGGTGAACATACGGTACGGCTCATTCGTCCCCTTGCTGATGAGGTCGTCGATCAGGATGGCCGTGTACGCCTCGGTACGGTCGAGGATGAGTGGCGGCTCGCCCTTCACCTGCAGCGCTGCGTTGATGCCCGCCATGATGCCCTGGCATGCCGCTTCTTCGTAGCCGCTGGTGCCGTTGATCTGGCCCGCAAGAAACAGGCGCGCGATCTTCTTGGTCTCCAGCGTGCGTTGCAGTTCGGTCGGGTCGATGGAGTCGTATTCGATGGCGTAACCCGGGCGCAGCATTTCGGCGTTCTCCAGGCCGGGGATCGACTTGATGATCGCTAGCTGCACGTCAATGGGTAGCGACGTACTCATGCCGTTTACGTAAATCTCGTGCGTGTTCAGGCCCTCGGGCTCGAGGAAGAGCTGGTGGGTTTCCTTATCGGGGAACTTGACGATCTTGTCTTCGATCGAAGGACAATATCGTGGTCCTATACTTTGGATCTGCCCGCTGTACATGGGCGAGCGATGCACGTTCTCGCGAATGATGCGGTGCGTCTCCGGCGTGGTGAACGCGATGTAGCACGGCACCTGCTTGTCGTGGTGCGCTACGCGCCGGGTGCGAAAGCTGAAGGGTGTCGGATCGTCGTCGCCGGGCTGCACTTTGAATTTCGACCAGTCGATGCTGCGTCCGTCGAGACGCGGCGGAGTGCCGGTCTTCAGGCGGCAGCCCCGCAGGCCAAGCGCCTTCAGCGATTCGCCCAGCAATACCGCGTTGGGCTCGCCGCTGCGCCCGGCGGGATATTGTTGCTCGCCGCAGTGGATGAGCCCGTTCAGAAACGTTCCGGTGGTAATGATGACGGCTTGCGCGGAGACCGTACGGCCATCGCGCAGCTTCACCCCGCGAACGAGGGAAGAAGTCGCCAGTTGCCGGTTGTCAGTTGTCAGTGAAGAGACAGCAGCTTCCTCGACTCCCCCTCGCGTGCACTCGGCCTCTGCGCTTTGAAGGGGCACGCCTTGCACGCCTTCAGGCGTGCCGTTAAGCGCTCCCCCATCATTGGGAGTGGGCTTCAGCCCACGACACTCTTCCACAATCAGTTCCGCCACTTCGGCCTGCTTGATGTGGAGGTTGGCCTCCGACTCCAGCAGTTCCCGCATCTTCAGCCGGTACTGCTGCTTGTCGCACTGCGCCCGCGGAGACCACACCGCTGGCCCGCGCGACGTGTTCAGCAGGCGAAACTGGATGCCGACTGCGTCCGTCACCTCGCCCATGATGCCGCCGAGGGCGTCCACCTCACGCACCAGATGCCCCTTGGCAATGCCGCCTACAGCGGGATTGCACGACATCTGCGCGATCAAGTCGAGGTTCAGAGTGTACAGCGCGGTCTTCAGGCCCATGCGCGCCGCGGCCATGGCGGCTTCGCAACCGGCATGTCCGGCGCCCACCACCACAACGTCGTAAGTTTCGGTGAATTGCTGCAAAGGCAAACTACCCCACATATGGCCGCCGACGCGGCCGCATAGATCTATTTTAGCGGAGATCGTAGATAGTGCTCGCTTAGGTAATGGTACTCGGCAGCGGATTACGCGGCCCATCCACTTAGTTCCGCTTCGGGATATCCGTCGGTACGTCCGTTCGCATTCGGAACATTTGTCGTCGCCTCGTGGAACTCTGGGCCCACTACTCTGCACTGTTTTGCACATCTCTCAGCGCCCGTTTCGACACGCGTCCCTCAAGCCCCAGACTTCACGTCGTTTGCACGCGCCAGCCAGTTGGCGTCTGACGTGCCTTTATAGAAAGTGATTGTCCGAACCCACCCCAGTGCATTCGGCCATGACGAGGAAAAAAGAGAGGAACCTTGTTATGAAAAAGAATGTCCTGGGAGCCATCGCGGTTCTATGCTGCGCGCTTGCCTTTGCTGCACGCTCGCAAGCCGACGCTATCCCATTCAACTACTCCGGTAACGGAGTCGCAGTCAGCGGCACCCTGTTTGGCGCCAGCAACGGAAACGGTGCCTACACGATAACCGGCATCGCCGGCACCTACAACGGAATCGCCATCGCCGGTATCGTGCCCCTGGGCGCCGATGCCAGCTACATCTACAACAACCTGCTCTACTACCCAGCCGATCCGCTGTTCGTGGATAACGCCGGCATCCTGTTCAATGTGCCCGGCGTGGGCGACGTGAACTTGTATTTCGATCCCAGCTTTGGGTACGGCAACATTACGGGCGATTCCAGCCGCGGATTCGTGACCACCGCCGTAACTGTGGATTTTTCTTCGCCCACGCCCGAACCTGGCACCCTGGGATTGCTGGGGCTGGCATTCTGGCAACGCTCGTAGTGGTTCGCCGCCGGACATCGCACCCGGCGGGCAGCCGGCAATAGCAGGCTGCTGAAAAGCCCTGCGTGCGCATGTGACTTGAAGGGGTACGGCTGCACAGTCTGCGGGAAAAACCGACGTTCGGGTAGTGCGGGCCTTCAGAGCCTGCCGTGAGCGCAGTCGAAGGGTTCCAAGCTGCCCAGTTCTTACATCCCGAGCGGGCGAACCGGGGTGCCCAACGAGCGCCCCGCCGTGGCGGGCTTGATGGGGTAAAGTTCAGCCCGCGAGGGATCGGCCTTTCCAAGCTTTCTCAGCAGGCTGTTTGCGGCTTACCGCACCTTCGCGTAGAGCACCTGGTCGAGAACGACACCGTTCTTGATGGCGCTGCGCCGCATGGTTCCTTCGCGTTCAAAGCCCGCCTTCTCCAAAACGCGTACGGATCCCACATTGTGGGAGAAGACCATGGCAAAGATCCGCGTCAGTTTGTATTCATCCAAGGCCCACTCGGAGGCGGCTTGCACCGCGCGGGTCATCAGACCGCGTCCCCAGTATGGCTCACCAAGCCAGTAGCCCATCTCCGCGGTAAGCCGGGCAATGTCCGTGCCCAGCTTGAATCCAATCCCACCGACAGCTTCGCCGCCGTACTCCACCGCGAACGAAGTCGGGATGTCCATCGTCCGTACAAAGTTCAAGTAGTCGTCGGCATCGCGCCGTGTGTACGGATGAGGGAACTGATCGCGCAGATTGGACGCAATCTTCGGATTGTTGGCGTAGCGCAGCAGCCCGTCGAGATCGTCCTTGCGCCAGGGACGAACGCGGAGATCGCCAAGGTCGAGCAGCATGGCTAAACAGTTTGCTGAAAAACTCGAATGTCGACGCTTTGAAGGGGCGCACCTTTAGGTGCCCATCATAAATCCCTTATTGTTGTCATCCCGAACCGACTTTAGTCGGTGAGGGATCTGCTTTCCCGAGTTTTTCAGCAAACTGTAAAACCGAATTCAGAGCGCCGCATTAAGGGTACAACACAGTGCGACGGGTTAGATCGACATCACTTCCTTCTCTTTGCCCTGGGACAGTTCTTCCATCTTCTTGATTTCGTCGTCGGTCAGCTTTTGCATCTGTTCCAGCGCGCCGCGCTCCTCGTCCTCGGTGATCTTCTTGTCCTTCATCGCCTTCTTGATCAGGTCGTTGCCGTCGCGGCGGATATTGCGAACGGCGGTGCGATGCTCTTCCAGCACTTTATGCAGGTGCTTCACCATCTCTTTGCGGCGATCTTCGGTGAGCGCCGGTACTGGAACCCGGATCAGCTTACCGTCATTCATCGGGTTCAATCCGAGGTCGGCACTGCGAATGGCCTTCTCGATGGCGCCGATCAGGCTGACGTCCCAGGATTGCACGGTGATGAGCTGCGGTTCGGGCGCGCTGACATTCGCGAGCTGATTGAGCGGCATCTGCGATTCGTAGGCATCCACGGTTACGCCATCCAGCATGTGGACCGAGGCGCGGCCGGTGCGGGTGGAAGCCATCTCCTTGCGGAAGTCTTCTACCGCCTTGTCCATGCGGGTCTTGAGTTGAACAAAGCTGTCCTTCAACGCGGGAATTGCCGCCATCGAAACTTGCGCCATATGCGGTTCGCCTCAGGATGAAGTCAGAAACGTTCGATTATAAACCCTGGTAGTGCGGGAAATGAGATCCAACAGACAGACTCGGCGTGACGCGAGTCTCAAAGGCGGCTTACTTGCTCATTGGCCGGCATTGACCAGCGAGCCGACCCGCTCTCCCATGACCACGCGCTGAATGTTGCCGTGCTGGTTGAGGTTGAAGATGACGATCGGCAAGTTGTTCTCGCGGCAGAGCGCGATCGCTGTAGCATCCATCACCCGCAGCCCGCGCTTCAGGATTTCCAGGTAGCTGATCGTGTCGAACATGGTGGCGTCCTTCACCAGCACCGGATCGTCGGTGTAGATGCCATCGACCTTGGTGGCCTTCAGGATGGCGTCGGCCTTGATCTCCATGGCGCGCAGAGAGGCAGCGGTATCGGTGGAAAAGTAAGGGTTGCCGGTGCCGCCGGCGAATACCACGACGCGGCCTTTCTCCAGGTGACGGATGGCGCGGCGCCGGATGAAGGGCTCGGCGACTTGGTTCATCTCGATGGCGGTCATCACGCGGGTGAAAACGTTCTGCTTCTCCAGCGCATCCTGCAGCGCGAGGGCATTGATGACGGTGGCCAACATGCCCATGTGATCGGCGGAGNNGCCGCCAACCACGATTGCGATCTCGATTCCGAGGCGATGTACCTCGCCGATTTCGGCGGCGATCTCGTGGACGCGGGTATTGTCCACACCGAAGCCCTGGCCGGCGGCCAGCGCTTCACCGGAAATTTTCAGGAGTATGCGTTTATAAATCGGAGTGCTCATTTTTGGGCAAAGATACCTAGCTGGAAAAGTGCTGATTCAGTTTAGCAGGAAGAATCGACAGCCGATAACCCCCAGCCCGCAGGGCGAAACAAATGTAGCCCAGGACGTGAGAGTCTGTGCTGGAAATCATCTCGACTCGGCTCGGTGGAACGGGGTGTCATCCTGAGCGACGANNCGACTCCGCGCCCGCCCGACCCACAAAAGAAGCGGGTCAGGTGGGCGCTCCGCTCAGGATGACACCTGACATTCATGAATAATCCAGGCTTCAGGGACGGCACAGTTGTCACACAGACTCGTGAGTCCTGGGAAGGCGTTCACAAAATAATCCGAGGCCCGAAGGGACGGCAGAATCTCTCCACCGATTTCATGCCCTGCTCTCGCGACCCGTAACGAGTTAAAGTAGTTGAGGGCTTTGGGTCATGGACAATGTTGATGATCTCCTGCGACAAGTTTTTCAGCTCGCGGAGTTCCGCCCTCATCAGCGAGAGATTATCCAGGATGTCTTGAACGGCCACGATGTCGTTTGCGTCATGCCGACGGGCGCGGGCAAGAGCCTTTGCTTTCAACTTCCAGCGCTGGCGCTGAAAGGCCTCACCGTCGTAGTCTCTCCGTTGATTTCACTCATGGCAGATCAAGTACGTCACTTGCAGACGCTTGGGGTTCCCGTACTTCTGCTGAACAGCTCGCTGCCATCGAGCGAGCAATCGCAGGTCCTCAAGCGACTCAATGACGGCTTCGCTGGATTGCTCTACCTCGCGCCCGAGCGCTTCTCGGCTCCTTCCTTTCATCGGCTCTTGCCCCAACTGCGACCTAACCTCCTGGTGGTGGACGAAGCCCACTGCCTCAGCTTCTGGGGACACGACTTCCGCCCTGAGTACATGCGGCTTGCCGAGGTGCGCGAGCAGTTGGGATCGCCCGTTACCATGGCGTTGACCGCGACGGCCACTCCCAACGTCCGTGACGACATTATCAAAATGCTCAAGCTGCGGACGCCAAAGGTACACGTCACCGGCTTCGATCGCCCCAATCTCACCTATGCCTGCAGGCGCATAGACACGCAAAGTCAAAAGGATGAGGCCCTGCTGCATGGTCTTTCCAAGCAACCGGGCAGTGGCATCATCTACTGCTCGACACGCCGGTTGGTGGAGCAACTGGCGGCATTGTTTCAACAACGCTGTCCCAAGCGTACCGTGCGCGCCTATCACGCTGGCATGGATGCCCAGGCCCGCAAAAAGAGCCAGGAAGACTTCATGGCTAACCCCGATGCGGTGGTGGTGGCGACCAATGCTTTTGGAATGGGAATCAACAAGGCTGACATCCGCTTTGTGGTCCATTACAACATTACCGCCAGTCTGGAAGCCTACTACCAGGAGGCTGGCCGCGCTGGACGCGACGGCCTGCCCGCGCAGTGCGTCTTGTATTGCAGTCCGAGCGATCGCTATACGCAGGAATTTTTCATTGACAAGATCGGGGAGAACAACACCGTGCTTTCCCCGTCGCAAATTGAAACATTGCAAACTCACGCTCGGCAGAAGCTTGACCAGGTATTCAACTTTGCCTATCGATCGCGATGCCGCCGACGGGCCATTCTGGATTACTTTGGCGACCGCACTGCCATCACCCGATGTACTTGCGACGTTTGCCGGGGAGACGTTCGCTCCCGCCCGGCAGCGCGATCGCCAAGCGGCAACACGCCGCGGGGCGTGGCGAAGCCTAAGCGGGCCAGTCCAATCGACGACAATCTCGATCAGCCTGCCGAGCTAAGATTCGAACGCCTGAAACAGGTACGGCGTGATTTGGCGGCGGAAAAGAAGTGGCCAGCCTTCTGCATTGCTCATGATTCAGTCTTGCGCGAGGTTGCGCGGGTTGCACCGAGATCGCTGGATGCGCTAGCGGAGATCAAAGGCATAGGCGCGGACAAACTGCAGAAGTTCGGGGCGGCGTTTCTGCAGGCGATGAAAGGATCGCCGTAGCGGGATCCGTAGAGATGGATTCTGCCGCCCACAAAGCTCCTGGAAGTGCTCTCTACTTACGGCCAGTCTTGGGCGGCATGGTAGACACGCGAGATTTCGACATTCTCAGCTTTGACCTGGTATACGACGATGAAGGGTAAGGGAGGAAACACTAACTCGCGACGGCCTTTGATTCGGCCTATGCGTCCGCGATTGGGGAAGGACTTCAGCGCCGTGCAACCGTCATAGATGGTCTGGATGACCTCATGCGCTGCTGCCAAATTGTCTTTTTGGATGCGCTTGAAAATACGTTCCAGATCTTCGAATGCTTGTGGAGACCAGCGGACTTCCATCAGGACTCGAGGAGGCGCCCGATGCGTAATCCCACCTCTTCATGTGTGAGGTATTCGCCCCGCTCCAATTGAGATTCGCCGAGCTTCACTGCTTCGAGAAAGCGGGCCTCTTCCTCCAAATAGCGGCTAATCGCTTCCCGCGCCAGCGAATCCGCGTCTTGTCCTCGGTCGCTGGCGAGTTGCGCCAGTTTGGAGGCCTGCTCGGGGTTGAGATGTACTTCCATTAGCCTGAGGTTATGAGTGACAGCAGCGCTTGTCAAATTACAGATTGGCGCCGGTACTAAGACACACTCCACACCGTTTGAAGTGGCAAGAATCAACAGGACGGGAACATGTCCCGCCCTGCTAGATATACCGCCAGAATCGCAACAACTTACTCGGCTGTCTGGTCCGCGGCCTTACCTATGGCGATGGTCTCGCCGACGTCGCCCACCTTGAAGCGGGCGAACCGCCGGACCGAGATATTCTCGCCCAGCTTGCCTACGACGGTGGCGATAAGCTGGTGCACGGTCATGGTCTGGTCCTTGATGAAGGGCTGCTCGTACAGGCAGACCTCCTCGTAGAACTTGCCCATCTTGCCTTCGACGATCTTCTCGATCACCGGCGCGGGCTTGCCGGTTGCGGCAGCCTGGGCGCGGCAGATGTCCTTCTCTTTTTCGAAGGCGTCGGCCGATACATCCTCTTTGCGGATGTACCGCGGATCGGTGGCGGCGATGTGCATGGCAACGTCGTGCACCAGACCCTTGAAGTCCTCGGTGCGGGCCACGAAATCGCTCTCGCAGTTCACTTCCACCAGCACGCCGATCTTTCCTCCGGCGTGGATGTAGCTCGACACTGTACCCTCGCTGGTAGCGCGCGTCGCCTTCTTGGCGGCGGTGGCCACGCCCTTCTTGCGCAGAATGACGATGGCGCCCTCGATATCGCCCTTGGATTCGGTCAGCGCCTGTTTGCAATCCATCATGGGAGCGTTGGTCTTCTCCCGAAGCTCTTTCACTTGTGCGGCAGTAATGTTCACGGTTGTGGTACTCATCTTTCGGGAAATCCTTTGGGAATCAGCTTTCAGCCATCAGCCGTCAGCCGTCAGCCGTCAGCTATCAGTTAAACAGCTATCAGCCATCAGCTATCAGTCAAGAATTTAGTTGTGGCGGCGGATCGGACAAATGCCGGCTCGGCCGCAAGTGTTGCAAGCATCAAACTACTACTTAGCTGACGGCTGAGAGCTGAAAGCTGACAGCTAAGAAACAGCCCGCGCTACAATGACGCGCGGGCCTATGGAACCACTCGTCGTCTCGAACTGTTGCTATGCGCTTGTATTCTCAGCAGCGGCGCGCCGGCCGCTTTTGCCTAGAACCTCTTCCATGCTAACTTCTTCAGGCTCGCTGGTCTCCCCGGGAGCCGAAGCGGTCTCGCCGTCTTCCGGACTGGCTGCAGCAGCCTCGGCATCCTGGCTGTACTGCACTCCGGAGGCGATGTCTGCCATCTGCTTGTCGGTGGCAGCCTGCGAACCCTCGACCACCGAATCGGCGATCTTTGAAGCGAACAGCCGGATCGCACGCAGCGCGTCATCGTTGCCGGGAATAATGTAATCCACTTCGGTGGGATCGCAATTAGTGTCCACCACCGCAACCACTGGAATCCCCAACTTGCGCGCTTCCTTTACCGCGATCTGCTCTTTATTCGAGTCGATCACGAACAGCGTATCCGGCAGGCGATTCAGGTTCTTGATGCCGGCGAGGTTGGCCTGCAGGTGCTTGCGCTCGCGTTCCAGCTTCACCACTTCTTTTTTCGGAAGCAGCTCGTAACGGCCATCCGTGGCCATCTCATCGAGTTCCTTCAGCCGCTTCACCGATTTCTGTACGGTCACCCAGTTGGTGAGCAAGCCGCCCAGCCAGCGCTGGTTGACATAAAACATGCCGCAGCGCGTCGCTTCTTCGGCAATCGCATCCTGCGCCTGGCGCTTGGTGCCCACGAACAGCACCAACTTGCCTTCGGCAGCCATCTCCTGCACGAACTTGGACGCTTCCTTGAACATCTTCAGCGTCTTCTGCAGGTCAATGATGTAAATTCCATTGCGCTCGCCGAAGATATATTCCTTCATCTTCGGGTTCCAACGTTTCGTCTGGTGCCCGAAGTGAACGCCGGCTTCGAGCAACTCCTTCATCGTAATATTTGCCAAGCTACCTCCTAGGTTGGCTTGCATCCTTTGCGGCGGCTTCGGCGCTGTGCGCCGGGCCGGATCGCTCTGGATTGCTTTCCCGTAGCCCGCCCCGTTTGTTGATTACAGCGGGTGCGAGAAGAATGAAATTCAGTTGTCAGTATCCAGTCGCCAGTTGCCAGTTTTACGAGAAGCGGTCCTGAGAACTGCAACTGACTACTGGCAACTTCTTCGACTACCGCTTGCTGAACTGGAATCTCTTGCGAGCGCCCTTCTGGCCGTACTTCTTGCGCTCTTTACCGCGAGCGTCACGACGCAAAAACCCTTCGGCCTTCAGCTTGGGCCGCAGCTCGGGGTTGAACTCCTGCAGCGCGCGCGCAATGCCCATGCGCACGGCGCCTGCCTGGCCATTCACGCCCCCGCCGTCAACGGTGCACAGCACGTTGAAGCTGGCGGTGGTCTCGGTGAGCACCAGCGACGACTTGGCCATAATGCGCTGGGCCTCGGTCACGAAGTGCACGTCAAACGGTTTCCCGTTGACCGTGAACTCGCCGCTGCCGGGGCGAAGAAACACGCGGGCCACGCTCGACTTGCGGCGTCCCGTTCCGTAGTACTGAACCTGATCTGCCATCGTTTGTCCGTCGGGAGACGCGTGCTCCCTTTGATCCTTCCCAAGAAAATTGATCGGCGAAGCCGGGCCTCGCCTTGATAGCGCTAAGCGCGCTTGGCTGCGGCTGCCGCCATCGCTTCTGGCTTCTGCGCCGCGTGCGGGTGCTTGTCGCCGCGGTAAACTTTCAGCTTGCTGGCCATGGCCCGGCCCAGCTTGGTGTGCGGCAGCATGCCGGTGATGGCCTCTTCCACAATCTGCTCTGGCTTGCGCGCAAAGCGCTTCTTGTATTCCTCGGCCTTCATGCCGCCGGGAAATCCAGAGTAGTGGTAATAGACCTTGTTGTCGGCCTTGAGGCCGGTGATGCGGACCTTCTCGGCGTTGATCACGATGACATGGTCCCCACAGTCCATAAAGGGCGTGTACTTGGGGCTGTCCTTGCCAGAGAGGATGCGCGCTATACGGCTGGCCAGCCGGCCCAGAGTCTGGCCGTCGGCATCAATGACAAACCACTTGCGCGCAATTTCCCCCTTGGGGAAATAGGTTGACATCTGTTGAATCTCCCAATATTTGAAAACCGCGAAAGAGCCGCTGAGTTCTGGCGCTGGACGCGCTAGGAAACTTGCTGGCGGGCAAACGCAGGACTACGAAAGACTTAAGAATAGACCACGCGGGCCGCCATTGTCAATTGAAACGACCGCGTGCAAGGCGAGATCGCAACCGCCGATGCGAAGTCGGCGGCTAACAATCTTACTGGTTGGCACTTTCGGTGGAAGCGCCGGGTTGTAGAGCCCTTGTGCTCTTTAAGAGCGGTTTCAGAATTGGTGTAGTGTGGCGAGTCCGGATAGAGAGGCGATTCAGCCCCGCGTTCGCTGCGGACCAACGAACCGCTTGAGCCGCTTGAAGGCTCGCCCCTTCAAGACAGTCTGAAAATAGCGAACCCGTCGCTTTCGCGAGGGGCTTCGCAAGGCGTTCGCTTCACTACTGCTGCGATTGCGGCGACGTGGTGCTTGCCGGCGCTGAATTCATGTTGTTCGATTGCGGCTGAGTTGCAGCGGACTGGTAATTGGACGGTGCTGAGTAGGCGCTGTTTGTCGCCTCACTGCTGGGGTTCATCTCGCCATTGGGCTGGTTCGCCGATGCGAGCTGATCGACGCCATTCTTCAGCAGGCTGATTTCCACGCGAGTGCCGTGAGCGGACTTGGCCCCGCCAGGCGCGGCGACGCGGGCATTTCCCATCCCCATTACGAAGACGCGGTACACGGGAATCTCGTTCTTTTCCACCAGGTAGCGCACCACGGAATTGGCCAGCGCCTGCGAGCTCTGGATGCCGGCTTGTCCACCGCTGGTGGAGAAACCCTGGACCTCGATGATGTAGCCCTTCTGGTCCTTCAAGTTTGTGGTCATGCCGTCGATAGCTTCCTTCGCTTTCGTGCTCAACCCCGTCTGGCCACGCCGGAAGCGGATTTCGGTTTGCGTAGTGGGCTGGTACTGGTCGATGTTGCCGACCACCTGCTCCACGGTGTTCAGACGATTGCTGGCTTGCAGTGCGGTCTGGTTGGCCTGCTGCGCGCGGTTACCGGCCTCGGTCGCGTGCTGGTCAGCAACGTTCGCTTTGGCGGAAGCCTGGCGGATGCCTTCCTGTGCGCGGGCATCGACGTCCTGAATGCTTTTAGCGTTGGCGGCGGTGAGATCGTCGAGCTCGTTCACCCGGTTACGAACCGGGCTAAGCTGGCGCTGCACGTATTTTTTGCGAGCGAAGGGATTCATCTTGCCCCAGAATCCCTGTCGCATGTCAGGTTCGAGTGGCTGCCGCGCCGTCATATTCTGGTCTGAGCTGGCACTCTGGCTCGAAGAGTTGGAAGATGACGACGATTGCGAGCTGCTCTGCGACGAGGTGGCAGAGGGCTGCTGATCGTCGGTAGGCGCTTGCTGGGCCATTGCCGGCAACATCAGGCTGGCTGCCAACGGCAAGGTAAACAGAATACGTGTCTTCATTATTAAGCCTCCAGAATCGTTGGCACAAGGTGCCACACATGCTGGCCGCGCTTCTCAAGCGCAACTTCTACCGTGCTGAGGCGGTTGCGCCAGACACTATCAAGCCGCTGCGCCAACACAGTTTCTGTTACAAGTTGGCTGCCAAACGTAGAAGCTCGAGGTTGGGCAGTAAGCCTTTTATTTTCAATGCGTGAGCGCGCGGACTATTTGATGTTCCTTTGCCCGGTTGAGTAGGAAGGGGAGGCGATAGGTAATTGTTACAGCAATCTACAGCGCGAGGATACGACCGAATTACAAATTCAGGTGCCGGCTGGCGATAAAGCGCCGCACTGGGAAGATGCCACCGTGCACCATGTCGTCTTGTTGACCGCGGGCCCGAGAATTCATGGAAGGTGCGGGTGCTCGAGGCTGTTCCCGCGTCTTAACCTTTCGATTTGCGCGACGTCCAATCTATTCGGATGGCTATGGAGTGAATAGGCTGCTGAAAAAAGCGACGTTCGGGTAGTGCGGGGCTTCAGGCCCGCGTTGAAGTGCTTGCTTTTGTCAACTGGAGTCGGCTTTCAGCCGACGGCAGGCCCGCCTTTCCGACTTTTTCAGCTGCCTGTAAAGCCATCCTCATCAAAGCAATGGAACTTGCGCGACCTGTATAGCGAACTGCTAGAAGCTGAGAAAACCCATTATGAAGAAGCCCCCCAGCTTTTCGCCTTACTGGCCCAGAAGCAGCTAAAATAATTAGGAGACTCCAGTGTGAGGTGCGGCATCCAATCGCTGGTGAGTGGCTGGTTTAATTAATGACCTTGAATCGTATTCGTGTTTCTCTCGCGGCACTTCTGCTCGCCGGCTCGGTGAGCGGCGTCGCCCAAAATAACAACATCATATTGACCCCGTCAGCACCCGAACAGGGCTCGCAGGCCGCGGGGCAGGACCAACCGAGCGCCTCGGCGCCCGCGCAACCTGAGCAGTCCCCGGCTGCAAGCCAGGAGCAACCAGGCTCGACGCCGCCTGCCGAATCGGCTCCCCCGAAGCAGCCGGACAAGGCTGCGGCGTATTACCACTTCACCATGGCGCACGTGTACGAGGAACTGGTTTCCATGTACGGGCGCGCCGATTACGCCAACAAGGCGAGTGATGAGTATCGGCTAGCCATCGAGAACGACCCTAATTCGGATTACCTGAACGCCGGACTCGCCGAATTGTACGCCAAGACTGGCCGCATTCGCGACGCTGTCCTCGAAGCCCAGGACATCCTGAAGCGCGACGGCAACAACCTGGAGGCGCGCCGCCTGCTGGGCCGTATCTACCTGCGTTCGCTTGGCGACATGCAGGCCGGTACCCAGTCGCAGGAGATCCTGAAGCTGGCGATTGAGCAATATGAGCAGATTGTGAAGCTCGATCCCAAGAGCGTGGAAGACCACTTACTGTTGGGCCGCTTGTACCGGCTGAACAACGAGCTTCTGAAATCGGAAGACGAGTTCAAGACGGCAGTAAAAATACAGCCCGACTCGGAAGAGGCGGTTACCACGCTGGCTTATCTTTACAACGAAGAGGGCGACTCGAGCCGTGCTCTCCTGGTGTTGAGCGCAATACCGGAGAGTGCGCGCACCGCTAAGTTGTACTCCGCTCTCGGGTTCACCTACGAGCAGGAGAAGGACTACAAGAAGGCGATTGACGCCTATCGCCACTCCACCGAGCTGGACCGCGATAATCTGGATTCCGTGCGCGGCCTGGCCCAAAACCTGCTGAACGATGGCCAGACCGACGCCGCGCTGGAGCAATACAAAGTCATCGCCGATGCCGACCCTTCGGATGCGCAGACCTACATGCGCATCGCCGAGATCGATCGCCGCAACGGAAAATTCGATCAAGCGCTGGAAGCGTTGAAGAAAGCCACCGCTGTCGTGCCCGACTCCCTGGAAGTGCAGTACAACATCGCGGTCATTGACGAGGCCCAGGGAAAGTACGAAGACGCCATTCAGATTCTGAATCAACTGCTGCAAAAGACCGAACACACCGATGGCGAATACAGCGTCGCGGACAAGAACAATCGCGCGGTTTTCCTGGAGCGGCTGGGCACGGTCTACCGCGAAGCCAATAAGCACCAGCAGGCGGTGGAAACCTTCCGCAAAATGCTGGACCTCGGCGATGAAAACGCCATTCGCGGCTATCAGCAGATCGTTGACACCTACCGCGACAACAAGCAGTGGCAAATGGCAACCGACGCGGCGGCAGAGGCTGCGAAGAAATATCCCAATGACCGTGGCTTGCAGATGGTTTCGGCTTCGCAACAGGCCGACATGGGCAAGGCCGACGTGGCGATCGAGCATGTGAAGGCGCTGCTCAAGGGCAACGTTGACGATCGCGAGGTTTACATTGCGCTGGCCCAGATGTACAGCCGGGTGAAGGATTGGCCGGCCGCGGAAGAGAACATCATCAAAGCCATCGATCTCACGAGCAAGCCAGAAGACAAGGATTACGCGATCTTCGTGCAAGGCTCCATCTATGAGCGTCAGAAGAAGTACGAGTTGGCGGAAGAGGCATTCCGCAAGGTGGTGGCCGACGATCCCAAGAATGCCATGGCGCTGAATTATCTGGGATACATGCTCGCGGATCGCGACACGCGCCTGGAAGAAGCCCTCGGCTACATCCGCCGCGCGGTGGCGCTCGATCCGCAAAACGGCGCCTATCTTGATTCGTTGGGTTGGGCCTATTACAAGCTCGGCAAATACGATCTGGCGGAAGAGAACCTGCGTCGCGCCTCCGAGCGCATCAACACCGATCCCACGGTGCATCAGCATCTGGGCGAGCTTTACCAGAAGACGGGACGTTTGAAGCTGGCTGCGAGCAATTATGAGCGCTCGCTGGAAGAATGGAACAAGACCGTTCCCGCCGAAGTCGACCAGGACCAAGTCGCTAAGGCGACTAAGGAACTGGAGACCACGCGCGTCAAGCTGGCCAGACAAAGCGCGACGACCAAACAGTAGCTCCGATCGAAACCCAAGGCGCTGCCGCGGCGGCGCCTTTTCTTATGAACAAACAATCCGAATCTAGCCCAAATTGGGAATTCCAGCCCGAATGATACCTTCCCGAATTTCCCGTTTATTTGACTTCTGGCGGCCCTCAGGTGTTCCAGACACCCTTTGGAAGGCGTTGCCAATGCCGATCGTCGATCCTAGGGGCTCTCAGAGGCCAGCAATGGCCATCATAGGCTATACACTAACTACCAAATAGTGGTGGCTACAGAGGCACATATGATAGCATCTAAGTGCTACTATGTTTCTTTTCAAGGGTATGCACCCAAAAAATGGCGTGATCCACCCATCGCCTATACATCAGGAGCGAAACTGCTCTAAACTCCTCCTATGCTCGCCAGCTACGCTGTTGACGTGGAGGATTCCCGTGGACGCCGCTATCCCGAGCCGTCGCACCCCTATCGCAATCCTTTTCAGCGGGACCGCGATCGCGTGATCCACGCCCGCGCCTTCCGCCGGCTGGAAAACAAGACGCAGGTCTTCACCCGCCGCTACTCCGACCATTTCCGTACTCGCCTGACGCACACCATGGAAGTGGCGCAAATCTCGCGCACCATTGCCGCGGCGCTCAACCTGAATGTCGATCTGGTCGAGGCGCTGGCTTTGGTCCACGACATCGGCCATCCTCCGTTTGGACACGCCGGCGAGCGCACGCTGGACCTCTTGATGCGCCGCCACGGCGAGTTCTTCGATCACAACTTGCAGGCGCTGCGCACCGTGGAAGATTTGGAGCTGAGGTATGCCAATTTCCCTGGCTTGAATCTGACGTTCGAGGTTCGCGAGGGCATCATCAAGCACTCGCACGATTACAGCGAAGCCGAACACCCCGAACTGGCTGAATACCTGCTCCACGAACGCCCGCCCCTGGAAGCGCAACTGATCGACCTCACCGACGAAATTGCCTACAGCACATCCGACCTTGACGATGGCTATGAGGCCAGGCTGCTGCGCCTTCCCCAGATTCGCCAACGAGTTCCGGTCTTTGAGCGCTATTACGTTGAGGCGGAAGCCAAGTATCCAAAAGCTCCCGACAAGTTGAAATTCAACGAAGCCCTGAAGCGAGTTCTCAATCGCTTTGTGACCGACTTGATCGAGAACACGCGGCAGCGCGTGCAGCAGGCCGGGATCGGGAGCCTCGACGAGCTGCGCCACTATCCTGACCGGCTGGCGTCGTTCAGTCCAGAGGTCGAGGAAGAGCGTCGCCAGGCCAAGAGCTTCCTGTATGAAGCCCTCTACAACTGCAAGTCTCTCGAGCCGGAGAAGCGACAGGCCGAGAAGGTGGTCGGCGAGGTGTTCGACTACCTGGTCGCCCATCCCGAGGCCCTGCCCCCCAGCTACCGCGAGAGGTGCGAAAGCGAAAAGGTCGTGAGGGTGGTGTGCGATTACATCGCAGGTATGACCGACCACTACGTTGAGGACCTGCGGAAGAAACTGATGGCCGGAAAGAAAATCGAGCCGTGATGGTTGGTCGCTAAGAAAAATAGCTTGCGCGCCGGAAAGCCCGAGGCGCACGAATTCTGCAATCTGGTCTTAAGGAGTCCGCCAGCGGCCGAACGCGTTGATCGGCTTCGTCTCGGGAGGCTCTTCGAGAGCGACCGCGGAGCTGCGACCGCCAGGTCCGCGACGAAGAGGTACGCGCACGCGGGCGTACGGATCCTGTGGCTCAGCCGGATCGCGCCGCAACAAACGACGCATGAGTTGTCGCAATGCTGGCAGGAGTTTCATCGCTATTGGCCTCCGGACAGTCGGATGAACTTCGAGTAATCAGTCGCCCGCAGCCATTGCCGGCGCAATGTCTTCCACCCCCACAATGTTGGTCGGATACTTGCCCGTGTAGCAGGCGGTGCAGTAGGAGTGCTCTTCGCCGTCGCCAGCCGCCTTGCGCAGGCCCTCCAGCGAAAGATACGCCAGCGAATCCGCGCCGATGTATTCGCGAATTTCGTCCACCGACTTATTGGCCGCGATTAACTGGTTCTTGGAAGGGGTGTCCACTCCGTAGTAACACGGCGAAATGGTGGGCGGGCAGGAGACGCGCATGTGTACTTCCTTCGCGCCTGACTCGCGGACCATGCGAACGATCTTGCGGCTGGTAGTGCCGCGCACGATGGAGTCGTCAATCAGCACGACCCGTTTGCCTTCGAGCACGTTCCGCACCGGATTCAGCTTGAGCTTCACGCCAAAGTCGCGCACGCGCTGCTCCGGCTCGATAAAGGTACGGCCCACGTAGTGGTTGCGGATCAACCCAAACTGGATCGGGATGCCGCTCTGATAGGAGAAGCCCAGGGCGGCGGTTACGCCGGAGTCGGGTACCGGAACCACGATGTCGGCGTCCACCGGCGATTCCAGCGCGAGTTGGCGCCCCATGGCATCGCGTGTCTGCTGCACGGCCTTGCCGAATACGATGCTGTCCGGACGAGAGAAATACACGTGCTCAAAGATGCAGCTCGATTGCGGTTGCTGCGCCGAATAGAACCGCGAATGGACCCCTTCCGGACCAACGATGACCAATTCGCCCGGCTTGACTTCGCGCTCGTAGGTTGCGCCGATCAGGTCAAAGGCACAGGTCTCGGACGCGAAGACAATAGTATCTGCACGGTGCGCCGCCTGTCCCGAGATGCGGCCCATCACCAGCGGACGAAATCCCCGGGGATCGCGGGCAGCAAAGATCCGGTCGGGGGTCAGCATAACCAGGGAAAATGCGCCTTCGATGCGGCGCAGCGAGTCCGCCATGGCATCGCCCAGGGTCTGCTCGCGCGAACGCGCAATGAGGTGGACCACGACCTCGGTGTCGCTGGTGGTCTGAAAGATGGATCCCGCTTGGTCGAGGTGGGACCGCACTTCAGCCGCATTGGTTAGATTGCCGTTGTGCGCCAGCGCGATCTTTCCCTTGTTGCATTCCACCATGATGGGCTGCGCATTGAGCAGCGCGGAATCGCCTGTAGTGGAGTAACGCGTGTGACCGATGGCGAGCGAGCCTGGAATGAGGGCCAGTACATCCGCCGTGAAAATGTCGGAGACCAGGCCCATGGCCTTGTGCAGTTGCAACTGCTCTCCGTTGGATGCCGCGATGCCCGCCGATTCCTGGCCGCGATGTTGCAACGCGTACAGGCTGAGGTAAGCGAGCTTGGAGGCTTCAGGATGGCCGTAGATGGCCACCACGCCACATTCTTCTCGTAGCTTATCGGAAGGAATCAGCATCGCTCACCTGATGTCGGGGCTATTGACTGCTGCATAAGCAATGTCCGGCTGCGCGATTTTGAGTTGTCATCACGAACGGCCTTTAGGCCGTGAGGGATCTGCTGTTTCCTCAGTGGTCGTTCCAGCGCTAACGAAAGCAGATTCCACGCTTCGCTCGTAATGACAACTTCAGAGACGAACCGTCCATCCCATATGGGACATTACTTACACAGCGATCTACGAAGCTCCCAAATTCTGTAAATCGCCGAACCCTGTTCTACCCTGTACCCACTCGCTAGCTCTTCTGCAACGTGGAAGGCACCAGCCGTTCCTCGGTTTCCACGTGCAGGGCGCGTTCCAAGGCACTGGCCCATGCCTCCTGTAATTCGGAGACGCTTGCTTTGACGGCGGCTTTTCCGTCAACCTGAATTTCCAATTGATCGGGACCCGTATTCCCTATCGGTTCCGCTGAGAGGCCATATTGTACAGCTATCTGTTGGATTCCTTGGAGGTTCTGCGGGTCGCAGGAAATGAGCACCCGGCTGGCGTCTTCGCCAAAGAGCACGAACTCCGGCACTAACCCGTAGGAACTCAGGTCTACCTGAGCGCCCACCCCGTGCGCGAATCCGCACTCGGCTAGGGTCACCGCCAAGCCGCCCTCCGAGCAGTCCTTCGCCGATTCCAGCAGGCCCGCGCCGATCATCTGCACGACAGCCTTCTGGAGCGCCGCTTCTTTCTCCAGCTCCAGCGACGGCGGAAAGCCCCAGGTCTGGCCGAGAATTTCCTTGGCGTATTCGGAAGAGCCGAATTCCGCCTCAACGTCCGACGCGTCTCCCGGTTCCGATCCCCGGATGACAAGGAGAGCGTGTCCCGGCTCACGGAAATTGGGGCCTATGGCCTTGTGCACATCTTCCATAATTCCGACGACGCCAATCACGGGAGTCGGGAAGATACCTTCACCGAGCGTCTCATTGTAGAAACTGACGTTGCCGCCGGTGATGGGGGTTTCCAGCTCCTCGCAGGCCTTGGATATGCCGTCGATGGTTTGCGAGAACTGCCACATGATGTGCGGCTTTTCGGGATTGCCGAAGTTCAGGCAATTGGTGGCCGCGACGGGCGTTGCGCCGGTGCACGCTACGTTGCGGGCCGACTCCGCCACCGCGTGCATCGCTCCCAGCTTAGGGTCGAGGTAGCACCAGCGGCTATTGCCGTCGAGCGCCATCGCCAGGCCACGCTGGATTCCCTTGATGCGAATCACTCCGCCCTCGCCGCCCGGTCCCTCCACCGTATTGGTTTGCACCATGGAGTCGTATTGCTGGAAGACCCAGCGCTTGGAGCAGATGTTTGGGCTGGCCAGCAATCGCTTCAGATCGTCAGTGAATTCCGTCTTCCGGCCCAACTCAATGCTTGCCGGAACCTCGCGTGGAACGGGCGGCTCCCAGCGTTCCAGAGGCCGATGGTAGAGCGGCGCGTCGTCGGTCAACGCCGCGTTGGGAATTTCCGCGACTACTTTGCCGTGCTCCAACACTCGCATGGCGGGCTGATTGATCACGCGGCCGATGGTCACGGCATCGAGTCCCCACTTCTGGAACACGCGGAAGACTTCATCCTCGCGCCCTTTCTCGGCTACCAGCAACATGCGCTCCTGCGATTCGCTCAGCATGATTTCGTACGGCGTCATGCCGGTCTCGCGCTGGGGCACAAGGTCGAGCTCGATTTCCAGTCCAACACCGCCGCGCCCACCCATCTCGCAAGTGGAGCAAGTGAGGCCCGCCGCTCCCATGTCCTGGATGCCGACAACCGCACCGGTCTGCATGGCTTCCAGGCAGGCTTCGAGCAGCAACTTCTCCAAGAATGGGTCGCCAACCTGCACGTTCGGACGCTTGGCTTCCGATTCTTCGCTGAACTCTTCGCTCGCCATGGTGGCGCCGTGTATACCATCCCGGCCAGTCTTGGAGCCGACATAGATCACCGGATTTCCTTCGCCGGCGGCTTTGGCGTAGAAGATCTGGTCGCGGCGCACCAGTCCGAGCGCAAATGCGTTCACCAACGGATTTCCCGAATAGCAGCTTTCGAACTTCACCTCGCCGCCGACGTTGGGCACGCCGAAGCAGTTGCCGTACGATGCGACGCCGCTCACCACGCCTTCCAGCACGGAGTGGTTCTTGTGCAGCGTGGTTTGGTCGAGACCGGGCTGCGGCGCGATGGGGCCGAAGCGCAGCGAATCCATGATGGCGACCGGACGCGCGCCCATGGTAAAGATGTCGCGCAAAATGCCGCCCACGCCGGTGGCAGCACCCTGGAACGGCTCGATGAACGAAGGATGGTTGTGCGACTCGATTTTGAAGGCGCAGGCCCAGCCGTCGCCTATGTCGATGATGCCGGCGTTTTCTCCCGGACCTTGTACTACGCGACGGCTGTGCGTGGGCAGCCGCTTCAGGTGAACGCGCGAGGATTTGTAGGAGCAGTGCTCGCTCCACATCACGCTGAACACGCCCAGTTCGGTATAGCTCGGCTCGCGGCCCAGAATCTCCACGATCTTGCCGTATTCCGATCGAGTGAGCTGGTGCTGAGCGATCAGATCGGGAGTCATGGCCACGGCGCTCATAGCTGGAGCGCCGCCGGCTCGCCAGCCATCGCCATGCTGCGGAAAACGACCAGGCCGTCGCTCGACCCCATCAGCGGCTCGGTGGCCCGCTCGGGATGCGGCATCATCCCCATTACATTGCGCCGGGCATTCAGGATCCCGGCAATGTCCCGCATGGAGCCGTTGGGGTTATCCACGTAGCGGAAGGCGACGCGATCCTCGGCCTCCAGTTCGTCCAGCGTGCGCTCGTCGGCCACGTAGCAGCCTTCCCCGTGAGCGATCGGCATGCGCAGGATTTGCCCCGGCTCCGCCGCGGCCGTGAATGGCGAGTCCAGCGTCTCGGTGCGCAGCCGCACCTCGCGGCAGATGAATTTCAAGTTGCGGTTGCGCATCAGCGCGCCGGGAAGCAGCCCGGCTTCAACCAGGATCTGGAAGCCGTTGCANNGCTCGCTCCACATCACGCTGAAGATGCCCAGCTCCGTAAACGTGGGCTCGCGGCCGAGCGACTTCAGGATGCGGTCGTATTCTTCCGCCGAGATTCCATGGTCGCGAAGCGCTTCTGGAGTGATGGCGGGTTCTTTGGCGAGGCTGGTAGCGCTATCAACTGGGTTCATGGCAATCAGGAAGGAAATACTATTGTCGCATGCAGCATCTGGCTTAGGGAAGGAACTTCAGCAGCTCAGATTGTGAGGAAATTGGGGCTTGCTGCGCCTGATCGAGTCCAGGATGTGCTGATAGTTAATAAACTTCTCTGCGGTGAGCGACGCGGGTGATGCTTACTCGCGCCTCGCCGTCGTCAATGATGTAAATCACGCGCCAATCGCCCACGCGGATTCGCCATTGGTTCCGATATCCTTTGAGCTTCTTGCATCCGGCGGGACGGGGATTCTCTGCCAATAACACGATCTTGCGGTCAATGCGGGCGAACAGCGCCTCGTCTAAGGCGTCAAGCTCTTTCTGGGCTGAAGACTTGATGTGAAGCGAGTATCTAACCACGTGAGCGACGCCGCTTCAGTCGGTTGGCGCGATATTCTTCGTACGGGATGCCCTTCTCTTTGCGGCGGGATTCAGAAACCAGGCCGTCCCAGATATCCTCCCAGATCGCGCCATATTTCTTGAGATCAATTTGCACCGCGACCTTGCGGCCTTTCTCATCGGTAACGAACTGAATTCCATTCATAGCTTCACGCTCGATCTTTATTTTCGCACGCCGGACCAGGGACGGGAATAAAGGCGCAAATCCCGCCCTACTCCTCCGCGTCGCGCCACTGGTAACCGCAGGCAAGGCATTTCCAGCGATGCGTCTCCTGTGCCGAAGGCTCGGGGAACGGTATAGCCGCCGACCATAGAGCGATCTGACGCGGGTTCGCGCTGGCTACTTCGCGAATCTCCAACGATTCGCATTCCGGGCAACACGCGACGTCTTCCATCTCGTCGTCGCCGTCTTCCGTTCCTACTTCGTCGCCGTCGTCCGGCTCGAAATCGTCGAGGACCTCCAGCGCGCGCACCACCTGGCTGTCAGGCACTTGCAGGCGGATGCCACCCAGGGCCATGCCCATGTGCCAGTTCATGGCATGCATGTTCTCGTCGCACACGAAGGCTGAAATCCCGGCGGAGATCAGCTTCCCCTGCGCCAGTTTGGCTTCGCCAAGGGTGAGGAACTTCGCAATGGTGACCGGTTCATCCGACATCGGGGTTTCGAGAAGCGTAGGCTAGCTCGGCGTGCGAGTCAACTCCGCTAAACGCACGCGGCGGCTGTGTTCCGCAATGGCGTCGACCACCTGCATCGCCAGGGCGAGGACTCGGCGGCCATCTTCCAACGTTACCTCAGGCGTCGAGCGATCCCGCACAGCGCGCAGGAAGCTGTCCAACTCCGCGCGTAGCGGCTCCTGCTGCTCAATCGCCGGCCTGAACGGCGTGATGCCCGGAAGGGCGTCCGCAGCCACGCTTGCCGGATTAAAGGGGTCCAGGCTGGCAGGCTCGAGTGATGGGTCATCCACCGTCAGCACCAATACATCCTGCCTCGAGTAATCGAGCGAAACGTATTGGCGCGGCTGGAAGAAGCGCAGCTTGCGAACGCGCTCGGTGCTCACCCGGCTGGCGGTGAAGTTGGCGACGCAGCCGGACTCGAATTCCATGCGCACGTTGGCGATGTCCACTTTCTGCGAGCGGATCGGCAAGCCAACTGCGCGGACCTCCTTGACCGGCGATTGCACGAACGCGAGCACGATATCGAGATCGTGGATCATCAGGTCGAGGACCACGTCCACGTCGAGCGAGCGCGGGCTGAAAACGCTGAGACGGTGCACTTCAAAGAACATGGGCTGCGTGAGCAACGGGAAGGTGGCGCGCACCGCGGGATTGAAGCGCTCAAGGTGGCCGGCTTGTGCAATTCGGCCATGCTGCTTCGCGATGGCAATCAGCTCATCCGCCTCGGCCACCGTAGTCGCCAGCGGCTTTTCAATCAGGACGTCGACGCCGTTCTGCATCAACTTACGGGCGACGTCGAGGTGGGCAGCGGTGGGCACCGCGACCGAGCACGCCTGCACATCAGCGGCAATCAATTCGTCGGTTGACCGAAACGCATGGACGCCGAATTCGCTGGCCACTGTTTGTGCGCGGGGCAAGTCAGTATCCACGATCCCGGCAAATTCGACATTCTGCGACGGGTCGGCCTGAAGGTCGCGATAGACGCGTGCGTGATTGCGACCGAAGGCTCCGGCGCCGACGACTCCGACGCGCAGCATCCCGCTGCTATTTGGCATTCTGCGATTGTCGCGCAAAGTGTGGCGGGAGGCAAAAGGCAAGTTAACCGCGGATTGACGCAGATCAACGCGGATCAAGAAAATGTTCTGGTCGATTGCGCGAACCAGTGCTTCAAGATTCAAAGAGGTATCCGCGAGATCCGCGTGAATCCGCGGTTCAACACCCGCAAATCCTTGGGCAGAAACTAGGGCACGTAGTGGTGAGGGATGTGGCTGACCGGGGTCTCGGCGATGACGCAGATTCCCGACTCATTGGCCGCCGACAGCAGAGCTTCTCGATCCAGCAACAGGCATCGCCCGGCATCGAGCGCTAGGCAGGTTGCGCCAGCCTGCTTCATGGTCGCAATCGTCTTCAAGCCGACGACTGGCACATCGAAGCGCATGTCCTGGTTCGGCTTGGCGACCTTCACCACGGTCAGGGCGCGGCTCAAGGTGGATGGCTCTTTGCCCAGCGAGGGCGACTGCATGATTTCTCCGGCGCGAAGGATGGTTGCGTCCGTGCCCTCCATGGCTTCCACGGCAACGCAGGCGGCTTCGGCGATGACCACCGTCTGGCCTATGTCGAAGCGCGAGAGATGGTGCGCCACCGCCCGTCCGTAGGTGATGTTGGTTTGCTCGGAGTCGGTCGGCCCGCGCCGCGTCAAAACTCCTTCGCTGGCCAGCATGGGTTCGAGCAGCGCGGTGGAATTCATCAGCGTGATCCCTTCCTCCCCAAGAACTTTGCCGATCGCCCCGATCAGCGAATCGGTGTTTCGGGTGGTCAGCGAAAGCAGAAGCTTGGCCAGCTTCCAGTCAGGCTTGATGCTGCTGAATATCTGCTTATGCTTGACCTGCCCAGCCATGATCGCCCGGGTAACGCCTTCTTGTTTGAAGGTATCGATCAGCCGCGATAGCTCGCCTAACGACAGCCAGTAAACGGCGGCCGCACCGCACTGCTCGATTTCGGGCGAAGCCTCTTCCTTGATGGCCGCGACGACGACTTGCATGCCCTGGGAGCGAGCAGCGTCGAGCACCAGCAACGGGAACTTGCCGTTCCCTGCGATGAGTCCGATTTTTTGAGCGGGATCAGTCATGTCAGAGCCTGATAGCCCGAAGGGCGAAGCTAATTAGCCCAGCGCGGAAGCGCTGGGTGCCTGGTCGTTCAAGTCCGAGCCCCTTCAGGGGCGGCACAGCTCTCTGCGTAGGATCGCCCTTAAGAGTCTATGTGAAAAATGTGCCGTCCCCGAAGGGACTCCAATTAATTTCCCGCGCTACCCAGCACTCCGCCTGCGGCTCCGTGCTGGGCTAAACTGTGCCGCGCCTACGGCGCTGGACTTTCGTCGCGTGAACGCCACCGGCAAATACCACACTTGGTTCTCACGCAGACAGACTCGGAATCTGCGTATCTGCGTGACGTTCATCAAGGGCTTCCCTACTTAATAATTCCACGTTGCGAGGTTTCGATAAACTGCAACAGCGACTCTACATCTTCACCAAGTTCACTCTCCGACCGCAGCTTCTCCAGCGCCTGCGACGTATTCAGCCTGGAAGCCAGCAAAATTTTGAATGCATGATGCAGCCGGGCAATCCGTTCCCGCGAAAATCCGCGACGCTGCAGTCCGACTTTATTCAACATATAGGCGTGCGTGTCACGTTCGGCGCTGGTCATGGAGTAGGGCAGGACGTCTTGCGTTAGGGTGGTTCCACCACCGACATAGGCATGAGCACCGACCCGAACGTACTGGTGCACCGGACATAGCGCGCCCACCACGGCCCACTCTTCGATGGTGACGTGACCTGCCAGTGTAGCAGCGTTGACCAGCATGACATGATCGCCGATGAAGCAATCGTGCCCGATGTGTGCGTAGGCCATGATCAGCACATGGCTGCCAACGCTCGTCACTCCGCCGCCTTTCGCGGTCCCGCGAGTGATGGTCACATACTCGCGGATGACATTGTGGTCGCCCATCTCCAGCCGCGTCAACTCGCCACCGAAGCTCACGTCCTGCGGATCCATGCCGATCACCGCGAAAGGATAAATCTTGTTGTTGCTGCCCAACGTGGCCGGCCCTTCCAGCACTACGTGCGAGACCAACTGACAGTTCTCGCCCATCTCCACGCCCGCACCCACGCTGCAGTACGGCCCGATGCTGCACGATGCAGGAATTTTCGCGGAGGGATCGACGATGGCCGTCGGGTGAATATTCATCTGGAAGTTACGGTTGCCCGACTGCGGGAGCGGGCTCCGGGGCGGCTTCCGCTGGTTTCGGCGAACGATTTACCAGACGGCAGGTTACGATTGCTTCGCAGGCAAGCTTGTCGCCGACGTAAGCCTTGCCCTGCATGCGGCCTGCAGTCCCGCGCCAGGCCAGCACGTCCACCTCGATGCGAAGCTGGTCTCCGGGTATCACAGGCCTGCGGAAACGCGCGCGTTCGATACCGGTGAACAGCAACAGCTTTTCGTTTCGGTCAGTAAATTCGGTCAATAGCAGAACGCCGCCGGCCTGGGCCATGGCTTCAACCACCAGCACGCCGGGCATGATGGGATGATCGGGGAAGTGTCCTGCGAAGAACGGTTCGTTGATGGTAACGTTCTTGATTGCCACGATACGCTTGGTGCGGGTGATATGGATGATGCGGTCCACCAGCAGCAGCGGGAAGCGGTGCGGCAGGATGCGCAGGATGTCCTGGATGTCGAGCGTGAGATTGTCGCCGCCGTCGGGCGCAGGGTTCACCGATTCACTCATTCATTCGTCCCGTGAAACTCACGATTATACATTCCGGAGCAGCGGGGCCGGGGCGGTCGAACGCAGAGCAGCGAATAGGAGCGACAGAAGAACATGACGAAACTGAAGAGCCAGCCGAACCCCGATCGAATTGAAGTGCTGCGATGGTTGACGGAGCGCCAGCTCGAAATGGTGGCCAGCGTGCACGAGATGGTCCTACGTGAGTCGCCTACGCAGAATAAGCAAGCCTGCGACGCGCTGTGCTCCTATCTGGCAATGGAGTTTGAGCGCCTGGGTGGTCGCGTCAGAATTCATCGTCAACGCTCAACCGGCGATCACCTGCAAGTGAATTTCACCGGCGGCAAAGGCCGCGAGCCAGTGCTGCTGCTCGGCCACTTCGATACCGTGTACGACGTCGGGACACTTGAGACGATGCCGTGGCGCGAGGAGAAAGGCCGGCTCTACGGGCCCGGTGTTTTCGACATGAAGAGCGGCATTGCGCAAATGATGTTTGCCCTCTGGGCCTCGCGCGAAATCCGAGGCGGCTTGCCTCGCCCGGTGACGGTGCTGCTGGTTTCCGACGAAGAAGGCGGCAGCGCAAGCTCGCGCGCGCTGACTGAGAAGATTGCGCGCCAATGTGCCGCGGTTCTGGTTTGCGAACCGTCCGGCCCCGGAGGCGCCTTGAAGACGGCGCGCAAAGGTGTCGGGTCGTTCCTCATGAAGATCACGGGACAGGCGGCGCACTCCGGGCTCGACTTTGAAAAAGGCCAGAGCGCGATTCTTGAGCTGGCGCATCAAATTCAGGCCATCTCGCGGCTGACCGATCTGAAGCGCGGGGTCACGCTCAACGTTGGGGTGATCCGGGGAGGTACGCGCACGAATGTTATCGCCGCGGAAGCTACGGCCGAAGTGGACCTTCGCATCGCCCGAAAAGCGGATGGCGCGCCGATGGAGCGCAAGGTACGCGGGCTGCGACCGGTCAATCCGAAGTGCAAGATCGAGATCGAGGGCGGCATCAATCGTCCGCCAATGGAGCGAACGAAACAGGTAGTCGCGCTGTTCGAGTTGGCCCGGCAGATTGCCCACGAGTTGGGTTTCTCGCTGGCGGAGATTGCGGTCGGTGGCGGCTCGGATGGCAACTTCACCGGGGGAATAGGGATTCCGACGCTCGACGGCCTGGGCGCGGTTGGCGAGGGCGCACACGCCTCCCATGAATCGATCGTTGCTGCCGAACTGCCGCGCCGGGCAGCGCTGCTCGCAGGGTTGATTGAAGCCATCGAATAGCCAGCGACTGAGAATTCTGGAGCCATAGAGATCCATGAGCCCGAGACGTGGCCGTCCTATCGGAATACGAGGTTAGTCGTCGATGAGCTAGAACGGGTTGACTTGGGGAAAATGAATTTTCAGCTTATAGCAAATGAAGAGAACCAGGATCGCGCCCAGTGTGGAAAAAATGAGGCCGGCGGGATGATATCGTTGGTTCGTCGGGCGCGAAAACATGTGGGTAACGCAGCCGCCGAGGATCGATCCGATGATGCCGAGCACGATCGTCCAGAAGAGCGTCATATGCACGTGCATCACCGATTTCGCGATAACTCCGGAGATTAGCCCAATGAGAATGTACCAGATTAAGTGAAACATACTTTTTCCCCCAGCGTTTGCCTTCAGAACGTCGTCGAGTATAACCCAGGGGTTGGCTATTAAGCTAGAATTTCGGATGCGGCGGACTTGGTTGCTCTCTGGGAACAGTACGAGCGGAGGGCGGAAAGAGCGGCGTAAACATGACAGTTCCATCTGCGCAGTCATGCATCGAAGTGACAGTGACGCACTCACCATTGGCATTCATTTATCGTTTTTTCACTCCAACTATCGAGATCAATGGGAGCAAGGAGCGTAGACCATGGGGAGTGCACGTCTTTACTTTGCCTCCGGGTGATTACGAAGTCTCAGTTTCGTATCCGTGGATCTTATCGCCAGAGTGCGGGGAAAATAGCGTGCGCGTTCGTTTGGAAGCTGGCGAGGTAAGAAAGGTCAGGTACCGCGCTGGCCTCGTACGTTATTTGCCGGGCAAGATCAGCGCGTCCTAAGAAGGCCCAAAGTAGCCCACTACCACAGGCTGGGGTGTTTTGACGCGACCTGCGCGAAAGCCTAGAATTCGTTTAGAAACTTGCTACCCGTTGCCTGACCCTAGATGCACCGGGCTGTCTTTACGGAGGTCTCTATGGAAAGAGGACTATTCGCGCCCATGCACCTGCTAGTAATCCTGGTTATCGTCCTGCTGATTTTCGGCCCGAAGAAGCTGGGGGAGTTGGGCAAAGCCCTGGGTGAAGGCATTCGCAACTTTAAATCGTCGGTGAACGAGAATAACGCGGCGACAACTCCGCCTCCAAACCCGACTCCGACTGAAGACAAGAAGTCGTAGTTACGAGATTGTGCAGGGTTCCGATGTGCGCGGAATTCTGAATTTCACCGCCGCGAACCCTGCTGAATTCCGTCAGAGTAGCGCCCGGCCGGTAGTGGCTTCGGCGGCGCGCAACATGCGATACACCCGCGGCACCGGAAGTCCCACCACGTTGAAGTAGCAACCCTCGATGCGTTCCACCCAGCGTGAAGCCATGCCCTGGATGGCGTACGCTCCAGCTTTGTCCATGGGCTCGCCGCTGGCGACGTAGGCAGCGATCTCGCGCTCCGAGAGCGGGCTGAAGACCACTTGTGTGATCTCGGCTTCGGTCTGCTCGAAGTGGGGCGCCACCAGGCACACTCCCGTGATCACCTGATGAGTTCGTCCGGAAAGCAGACGCAACATGCGCGCTGCATCAGCCTGGTCGGTGGGTTTCTCCAGCAGATGCTGGTCGACAACGACGACGGTGTCAGCGCCCAGCACCGCACTTTCAGGATGACGAGCGAACACCGCGCGCGCCTTATCGCGGGCCAGCCGTTGCGCATAGTCCACGGGCGTCTCGTGGGCAGCGGGCTGCTCGGGAACGTGGGCTGGTTCAACCGTGAACGGGATCGCCGCGTTACGCAATAGCTCGGAGCGGCGTGGGGAAGCGGAAGCCAGAATCAGAGGCATGTCATCCTGATTCTATCCAGCGAGCGCGATCGAAAGCATCCCATCGCCACCTACGCACGTCTGATATTAGGTGGCCACCGCAAATCAGACTCTTTCCTACGGCGCTACGCGGCGCGGAAAGGAAGCCGAATTTCGCGTGTGGGCGCCTCTCCCAAACGAGATCACGCTTCGCCTGACGCGTGTCGGCGCAGAGCCGCAAGACATTCCTATGCGGCGCGATGGTGAAGATTTCGGCGCCATCGCTGCGGCGGCTGCAGGTGACCGGTACGCTTATATTCTCGAGGATAGTCCTCCAATTTCCGATCCTGTTTCACGATTTCTGCGCGAGGGTGTGCATGGCCCATCGGAGATCGTCGATCCTGCAATGTTCCATTGGAGCGACGATGGATGTCCGCGGAGGTGCGTGCGCCTCATGCCGCCGGTGTCGTAACAGTGCGCGAAGCTGCGTTCCACCAACTCGCCGCGCCGCCGCAGTAAGCTCTTGCCGTAGTCGCCGCGCACCCGCCGCCGGTGCTGGTACACCCCCCTGTTGTTCCTCGGCTTTGCCCTGCCAGTTGCGCCGCCCTTTTGCTTGCTTCTCCGGAATGTAGCTGCAGGATTGAGCCAGAGTGGTGGGCCATCAACAACAAAGACAGTGCCGGGCAGGGATTCTGGGATTCGACGAAATCGCTCGTAGTTTTCGGACGGATAAGATATCTGGATTTGATAAACAGAATGGATAGACCTGAGGTTCACGAAACTTGTTGGTGTTTTGCGTACGTCCTGAAAGAAAAAAGGTTTGTTGAAGACGGTCCAGAGGAATACAACCGCTGCACACAGCGCCAGAAACCGTCCCGCTATCTCCCGCCGCTCCTCGCCATTTCCCGTCAACGCAGATTTCAGACAGTACCCAAGGCGCAGGAAACGCTTATAAACGCTGGCGATTTGTTATAATGCAGAAGCCTTTCTGAAGGGGCGCTATCGTCTAGGGGTTAGGACGGAAGATTCTCAATCTTCAAACCCGGGTTCGATTCCCGGTAGCGCTACCAACTATTATCCGCTAAAGCCCGCTAAATCAGTGGGCTATGTTTTTGCTCAAAAACGGCTCTGGCGCGTGTTAGCCCGCAAAAGCGCGTTTGCTGGTACACAAAATGGTACACAGCGCCCCGACGGGGCAGCGCGGCGCATCCCCTTCTGCCTCTTAACTCCCCGCCGTCCCCGGTATGATTTCCGCCCTGTGCTGTGCGAATCGCGCTGCAAGCTACTTGCAAATTCTTTGAGGCTGTGGCTACTTGGATACATGCTCACTCGTGAATTTGTAGCGTGGCTTGCTGCGCGGCGGGCTGCTGGCGAGTCATTGGCGGTCATTGGCTCCAGTATGGGTGTGTCGCATGAGGCTGTGCGCAAGTGGCTCGCTGGTGGGGAGCCGTCTCAGATGGCGCTGATGCTGGCCGCCATCCTCTCGCATCAGCCACGCGAGCTGCCCCCTGGCCTGTAATCCTGCCCACCCCCACGCTGATGTCCAGGCCCATGTTCCGACTTAGTTGTCCGGGCAAGGGTGAGCGCGAAGGCTGTGACTCCTTTTTTGCCCGAATTCGCAGGGAAAAACTGCCGTGAAAAACTGCAAAACTGGCGTGAACTGGCAGTGTTAGTTTCTCGGTAATTGTTGCCATCCCCTCATGTTCGGCCTAGTCTTTGCGTATATTCAGCGCATACACTCTCTGGCGCAGAAGGAGAATCTCGTGAACCGTTTTTGGGCCGTTCTGCTAATCGCCTGCTCCGCCGTTTGCCTTGCTCAGGCTCCGCAAATAACGAGGGGTGCGACCGTCCATAACGATGGAACGAAGGGAATCCAAATCACCTTCCATGTCACATCAGTTCGTTATGAAGAGGATTCTGCATATTGTGACACCGGCGAGTGTAGTGCAACGAAGTTCACGATTGAAGGTTATGCAGATGATATGCACACAGGCAGTCGAGTCGCGTATCTGTTGACGTGCGACGAGTTTGTGGCATACAAACCAACTCCACAGACCACTGTGAGTTGTGGCAGCGTTCATGCAAATAATGACTACGATGCAAGGGTGTTTGGCGATTCAATTAGCTTTTGGCCCGAAGAAAAGAAAAAATATACTCCTCCACCACTTCGAGGTCTTTATCTCATCGTGTCTGAAAAGGAAGTCAGCAAGCCTAGCAAGTAAGGAAGTCCTATTGATTAGGGCACGGGAAAGGATGCACCATGAACTCTCGGGTCTGCCGTTGGCTGATTCTTCTGGCATTGGTGCCTTGTGCTTCCGGCGCGTGGGCGCAGTGTAGCTCGCCAGTGTTCGGGCAAGAGAATATCGCTGCTCTCAAACAGAAAGCCGCAAGCGGCAACGCTGCGGCGCAATGCGGGGTGGGGAGGATGTACGAGTTTGGCTGGGGCGTGCCACAGGTTTTCACACAAAGCTGCCATCTGGCTCAGGAAGGCCGCAGAGCAAGGACGTGCCCTTGCGCAAATGGATCTTGCCCATTGACAAGAGCTGCTCTGATACGCTAAGTAGGGCATGAAGGAGAAAAGTGCACAATGACTGAGCAAGCAGAGAAGATCTTGCGGTACGAGAAGCGGCAGCGCGGGCTTGAGTTGAAGAAACATCTGGCGACCGTCGCAGCCAAACTCGGAGAATACTCGCATCGCTGGCGAGAACTCGGCGAGACCTTCAAGGATTGCGAGCGGAACAGCTACGTCATCGGCGAAGATACCATCACGGTGAGAAGGGAGCCGCCTTCTTACATGAGGGATATGCCTCGTTCAGTCCCGTCACCAGCTCCAGTTGTCTCGGTGGCTCTATCGTGGCTTGACGTAGATGAGTTGACGTTACTCCTAAGAGACTTGGAGGAGACAAAGAGAGAGCTGCAGGAAATCGGGAAGTTCTGCGCAGAGATTGGTGACCCGCTGCACTAAAGCCGACGCCCGGAAGCGCCGCGATTCAGAGCGAAGGCGGGTGCAATACCAATCCGACCACTCAGGGACGCGCCAGCGGGGCCGCCAGAGCGCAGCACGGGGCATTCGGCTTCGGGCGTTTCGCCTTCCATCCTACCACTGATCCCTCCCGTTTTCCTTTGCCCTCAACAGGCTGACTTGCTTTGCCGTAACTTTTGTGTGACCTTCGGATGCAGCAACCTGGCGACAGCGGAAGCATTGAAGCAAGGAGCCGAACCAATGACCGAGAACAGATGGGAAATTTTGGAGTCTAGAGTTACCAATCTTGAGAAACAGAATCGATGGCTCAGAGCGGGATGCGTACTCGCCGGCCTCGTTGTCGTTTGTGTTCTGACCTTAGGGGCGTCTAAGGCTGGGAACACGGTGGAGGCCCAACGATTTGTGCTTAAGAGCGCGAAGGGGGAATTGCGAGCCGAACTGACCGCGCTGGATGGAGATTATCCGAGGCTGAGCTTAGTAAGTCCGAACGGAGAGTATGTGACTGAACTTAGCCCTCTTGGGGTTTCAGTCATCGACAAAGCACTACCAGGGAAGCTCCCTCTCGGACATTTCGGCAACACTGGCCTCTATTTTACGGACCAACGGGGGAAGGTAGTGATCGAAGTCGGAGGGGCGTCTGTTTCTAGTTCTAGCCCGCAAATTGCGCCCATTCCGGAAATAGCTATTTTCAACGACAAAGGCCAACCCTCTTGGCGCGTTCCGTAAGGCTGCCCCACACCACGCACGCGCGCCTGAATTGCGTTAATCTTGCTCTGAATCGGCTTAGGGTCGCTCCCGAAAGGCAGGCTCTCCCGGCCTGCCTGCCGATGCTTCATCGGGATGGCCACTCGGGAGGTGGCAGGCGGTGCGCCCCAGCAAAAATGCTCTGCGCGAAAAGTTATCCGAGGCAATGTCATTGTCTCCAGGGCCGTGGCGGTTCTTGACCATTGTCTTGCTTGCCTGGGACGAGCGTTTGAAGGAACTGGATGATGAAGCAATTCACCTGCGCACTCTAAAGAAACCGGACGATGATGCACCGTGGTTTCGCCGACTCAATCGGAATGCGGAGGACACATTAGAACTCGTTAGGCAAATGAGGCGTGCGATGCGTTATCTCTGCCTCAAGCCAAAGCTGAAAGAATCAAAGACTCAGGACGACGCGATGTGGCTGGGTGCAGCGGAATGGGTTCGCGCTTATGTCGAGCGAGGCGACTCCGATGACCAAATCGCTACGTTACTGAAAGACCGTTTCGAAACAAGTCCGCCACGAAAAAGAGGCCGCCCGTCCGGGACATCCGATCCCGGGAGTCACGTCATGCTCGCGTTCAGGCTGCGCGAGGCAAAAACTGCGTACTGGAGCTATCCAAAGTTGGCAGATCATTTGTGTGAATGCAAATGTCGAAGGCCACACACGGCGGATTCTCCATGCGTGGACAAGCTAAAAAAAGCGGTCAAGCGCCTCCGAGATTTTTTGCAAGAGCTAGGCTACGAAGGCACGGGGAAATAAAATCCGGTCGTTTGTTATCCCTCCAAGTTCAATTCAAATCTCGCTACGCTTCGGATGTTGGCGTCAATTCACGCCACAGAGGAGTAACGAGACCATGACTGAGCAGGAAAGCACATTTACACCTATCAAAGCGGCACGCTACCTGGGAGTCTCCGAAGCCTCCCTGAGACTTTGGCGTTCGGGGGGCGAATGCCCTCGCTACTTCCGAGCCGGAGACAAGCTCGTTCGCTACCGTCGCGCCGATCTCGATGCGTGGATTGAGTCGAGATTGAGTGAGCCGAAGCCGAAGGCTGACAGCCTAACAGCATGAGAGCCGCGCGCGTGGTCAGACGCGAACGGCCCTTCAAACATCAACCCGAGGCGGAGCGCCTGGGGCCTCTTATCGACTGCCAGTGTACTCCGCCTCACTCACCGCTGCAACGCGGGAGAATGTGAGCGTCTTAAGTGTCCCATCGAAATGCGAGGGAATCCGCGCAGGATGGACAGCGCGTGATGTAGTTCCTTCCAACCTTCCGCACAGCACCAACGTGCGCCAAGATGCGAAAGTCCGACTCGGCATGCCCATGCCTACGTTGAGGTAGAGTGGTTCTCGCCGGTGCAGGGGAGGCGACTGCCACGGGCCGCTCCTTCCCGGCAATGAACCTCCGCAATTCTTTCTCAGTGACCTTTCGCAGGCGTTTGAGGTAGGCGATCTGGTCCTCCAGCGTGTAATCGGCGCCGTAAAACCAAAATCGGCGATTGGCGCCTCGGTGAATTCCCAGCGGACCGCGCATCGCGTTGCCGAACTCGCCGGCTCCTATGGCATCGTGCTTCGGAAACACCTCGATGCCGTCCGCCAAGCCCGCGCCCTTCACCGGCACTCCCAACCTCAGAGCGAGATCATGAATGTAGATTCGGCATTCCTTGGCAAGCAGGGGCGTTGCGAGAAAAATCCAAAGATGCCCTCCTCGTTTGCTCATCTCCAGCGCCGGCTCCACCCGGTCCTGTGTCAGGTGGTACTGCAGCTTCAGCAAGTCCTCCATGGCGTTCTTGTAGTCGGCGTCAATGGCGACCCATTTACAGCGTTGGGTCGACGGGTTGATGGCATACAGGCCCACCGTGATTTTGCCTTCCAAGTGCCGCCGAATGGTTTCCTCCGTCAGCATGAGTGGTACGTCCGTTCCTTCCTTGTTTGGCCGGAAGTAGTAGTGACGCCCGGTTTCCGGATGTGGCCGCATGGACTGCATCGTGTACGCACGCCGGTTCACGAACAACCTTTGGTAATCCTCGACGACCTGCCGACTTGCCGTGATTGTCGTTGCCATAAACCAGTCACCTCCTTTCAGGCAGTTTCTCGAGTCCGCCGCGCTCTTCTTCGCCTTTACCCACACGGCGTTCTGATGTGGGTGTTGGTAGATAACCCGGAATATTTTTTCTGTCAAACGGCCGCCTCGGGCCGCGTTCCGGGCAACACGATCCAAGGCAAGCCGGCACGCCAAAGTCCTGGCCGTTCAATGAGATCGAGGAAGTTACAGTCCTTCAGGAGCATTTCGAGCTGGCTTACGCTATATCCGCCGAATTGTTCGTCCTCGAAATCCACGGCGTACCAGATTCCTTTCTTGCTGTCGAGGACATAGACCGCCCCAGAATCCGGATCTCCGGGCACGAGCAAGAACAGCAGGACCGACGCCGGCAACTCGATCCACCGAACGATCTCGACGTTTTCGGCAACCTTTGTTAGTGCGTCTACCGCTGCCTGCAGATCGACGCCGGAGTCGAGCTGCACAACGGGTTCAACCATCATTCGTCCAAACATCGCGGTTATCCTTTCCGGGCAGTCTGCCCATGTTGTGTTTCAATGAAGGTCAAGACGGAACCAATGGCGCACACCTCGGCTCGCACAGTGAGGGAGATGGGGTTAAAGATTTTGTTTTGTGGAACGCTAGGGTAAGGAGTTAGGTGAGAGCAGAACGAAGATCGGTCGGTTCACTAGAAGCGCTGTTCTCGTCAAGTGACATCCCAAGTAAATCGTCCTGAATTGGGGCGGATACATTCGCGAGCACTGGCCGGAATTCTCGGGACCAACCTATGCGTTATGCTCACCGCGGATTCTCAGATTTCACCCCGGTGCGTGGGCATTCAGCAATCTGACCATCGCGCCATCTCCAGTTCACTAGAATTGCAAAATGGATGACAACAGCAAACCGGTGCTCCCAAATGGTGCGAAGGGCATAGAAATCGGTGACTTTGTAATTGAGTTCCGCGCCAACAAAATCGTTGCCATGAAGCGCGATACAGCTGAACATTTCACGATTCATGCCGGCGTCAATTCAGGAGTAATCGACATTCATCGGACTTGGACGAATTCTGGGGGGCACGAGGAACATGAGACGATTTTTGCCATTTGCCGTGATCAAATCCCCGCAATCCTCCAGGAAATGAACGTCGCACCGTTGGAACTGATAAAGCTCGTCAGACGATTGCGATTGGGATGGCTCGGCCACCGGCAAATTGGAATTGCCTGGGGCTTTCTCCCGGTTGAACAAGAAGCCATCGCCATGGTGACCTACTGCCGACCAAGGCGGAAGCGTCTCGTTTTCGATACGGCGGCTTTCAAGAATCAGATTGTGATTCCCGAATATCTCGATGACATTTGGGACATGCCTGATGGCCATTTCTCGCTTTGGAAGAAAGGATGCATGATCGGGATCGGCCTGAAATGCAGTAAAGGAAACGAATGGACGAGGCTGCGGTGGATCAAGATACGCGATCTGACGCGTCTTGGTACGCGACTGCAGAAGACCGTATTTGAAGTCGCAGCTCGGCATGCAATCCCTCCCGAGCAATATTACAAATACCCTTTTCTGCGGCCGAAGAAGCCGTAATTCGCTTGAGTAGTCGCCAACAAGGGGCAACGGCAGATAATTCGAAGACAGCAGCGAGAGGAGGGCCGACGCATGCACGAAAATAGAGAAATGACGGCTGCCCCCAGGGCTTCGAATATCTCACTCGATGCACATGTGCGTTCGCGGCAGCTCGAACTGGCAAGGAGTCTGGAGCGCAAGAAAGCGGTTTATCTCGATATCAAGTTCTGGATCATTCTCCGCGACGTGGTCACGGGACTGAGGAGTGATCCGGTAGAGACGGAACTGCTTTCATTGTTGCGCGAAGGCGTAGCTGAAGAAAGACTGTTTTGCCCGATCAGCGATAGCACGTTTGCGGAACTCCTAAAGAAAGCTGATGTGAACAGCCGTGAAGTGACCGCCGGCCTCATCGATGAACTGAGCCTTGGCATCACCCTCATTCCCTACGAACTGCGAGCCGGTACCGAACTGGCCCACTTGCTGCATGCCGCTCGTACTCCGAATGATGTCTATCCGCTTGACCACCTGGTCTGGTCAAAGCTCAGCTATGTCATGGGGTTCTTGCACCCGCATGGAACACCGTTTGATCCAGCGACAGAGCTCTCGATGCAAAAGATGTTTTTTGACTACATGTGGACACTTTCCATGCGGGAGATGATTCATCGCATCGGCGACCATGCGCTTCCCAACTCCGTGCGTTTTGACACGCTGGCCCAGAGACTCAACGAACTCAACGCACAGCACACAGCGGAGCTGCGGAGTTTTGTGCAGACTTATGAAACTGAGGTCCATGGAATATTGGATGTCGTCATGGATGTGGCCATCGATATCGTGGGCCAAATGGTGTATGAGGAACATGGCGAAGTGCCTACGCTCAGCCCAGAACAGCGCAAAGAAGAAGGAAGGCAATTGCACAATTTACTGTTTGCTGCGTTAAAGATGGAGGCCACCAAGAGCGTTTTGCCGTCTCTTCATATTCCTGCAAGTCTTCATGCGGCGGTCCGTTGGAACAAAAAGCAGCGCCTGAAGGCGAACGATTTTCTTGATTTTCGCCATGCCGCCGCCGCGTTAGGATATTGCGATGCCTTTTTCACTGAGCGGTCTTTGCGGTCGCTAGTTACTGCCAGTCATATAGCGCTCGACCAAATGTATGGGTGTCGCGTGGTGGCGAGTTCTGGCGATGCCGTTGCTTGTCTCCGACGGCTCCTGGACTTTCCAAAAAAAGACGCCCAGGGGCCTTCATGAACCAAAGCGCGTACTCGCGTGCAACTGCCGGAATACAGAACGAAGACGAACGCGCACCAGACGCAAGCACTGCTCCACCACGGCTGCACGCGAGACAGGGCGCGCCAGTGTCACAGCTGCTCGGTCGTTTTTCGGATATTGGGAATCTCGGCAGGGTATAGTCAACCGATAACCGCCGCGCTATCAGCAGGTTGCAAGGGATCGATTCACGCCAATTCCACCCTAATCCCACTTCAAAACCACGGCAATAGGTAAAGCAGGCTCCATTTTACGAAGCAGATGCGCGCGATCCACTCGGACAGGAGTGGCCATGCTTTAGCACGGCGAGAAAGGTGGTCGACACAGGCGAGTGATTGCTTTGGACTGACAAGCAAAGGCCCTCAGTGAGGAAATCCTGCCGTAGGCCGAAGTAAACGGGCCGGCGGCAGCCTTCGAACTTCTTCACCAGGAACAGCAAGAGGTCATAATTCGAAACAAGATACAAGAAGTGGCGGACGTCAGACTCAGCTTGGATCCTCTGCTGGATCTCTTGGTATCTCCCGTTTGCTTTCTGCGTGCGTTCATACTCAAGGGCGAAGCGCGATTCGTGTTCGTCAATGCGAACTACGATCACTGCGTCATAATCCTTGACGTATCCAATGCCCGTGAATTCGTTGCGCGACCGGATGTCAGACTCTGGCGTCCAACGAACGAGTGTACGGCCTTGCTTCAGTGCAAGGTGAATGTCGTTCAACTCCAGAGCGTGTTGCACGTGACCGTTGGACTCTTTGCCGATGTTCGGGGACCCGGAGTAATACTCTCCCCTGCCAACCAGCTCCGACGCTCCAGCTCGCGATATTGAATAAACCACGCCGCGGCTCATGGTTGGAATCTCGTGTCGCATCAGCAGGTCGTGAGCCAGCAACCGCCGCAACCGGTTGTCGAACGCATTGCGCGACGACGCGCAATAGTCGAGCTTCATGAATTCGTACAACTGAGCAGGCGTAACGAAACTGCTGTGCAGCACACAGCGAAGCAGAGGATAATCCCTTACCTCACTCAGCGCGATCATGCCTTTCCGATAGCGCATAGGATTCACTCCTGCTGCGCGGATGCCAGGACAAGGCGTGCAACCCCTGGCCGCCGCGGTTCCGGCTCCAGGACGAAGCAGCCCAACTCGGTTTGCATCCAGCTGTGCGCCGGCATCAACAGCATGGCTTCCTGCTGGTCGCGACACTCGCTGAACGAGATGAGCCAGGTGTCGGCTGACCGCCAATCAGCCCTGCCAATTGTCAGCTTGCCAACTAGCTGGGCCCGCGCCACCACCAGGAAGCAATCTGGTTTCGCTGGTGCGTTCAAGAGACGATTGAAAAGGATTTTGTTCTGTCCCTGCCATACGCACGGTTCTGCGCATTCAAACACACGACCGATCATTTGCAAGGGACGGTTCGGATTGAATCCGCCACATCCGTTGAACCGGGCATAGCCGACGATCTGGGGCCGCTGGCGTATTGTTCCTGCGATGTCGATGCCGGTCGTGTTGTAATACACGCCTCTTGCAAATCGTCGCGGGTCATCCGGGTTCTTGCCAAACCGCCGGCGCCACACGCTGCCAAAATCTGTCACCGCAACCAGCACTGCTATGCACCTTTCAGCCGCCGGTTCTCCCGACGCTCAGCGTACAGTTGTTCCTGCAGATTGTTGATGACCTGCACTACCTTCGGATCTGCCGCGCTCATATCGATGGAAACCGCAGCAGCGCGATTTGGATCTGTCTTTCTTGCCACCGCGTCAAGGCGCACAGACATGTCTGCTATCAGCTTTTCCTTTTCCAGCAGGTCACGTTTGGCTAAATCTCTTTCACGTTTATAAGAGTCCCTTTCGTCGGCGACAGATTGCAGTTGAATCTTGAGGTCGTTAGTATCCGAACCCGCTGCGGGAATGGACATACCATGATCTGCCGCCTCGATCGCCCGGTTGCAGCGTTCGATGTGGTCGTTGTATTTCTGGATCGCCTCGCGCGCCACGCCTCGGGAATATGCGTCGTGGTTGTACAGGTCCGTCATCATCTCCGCCGTGATCCACATGGCGCGACAGTGGTCGATCCATTGCTTGGTGTACAGCATTGCCAAGACCAGCAGCGCAATCGTCGTGCCCAAGCTGTACTTGAAGTATGGGTTACGCACGCTCTCATCCAGGAACACCTGACGGCGTTCTTCCATCCACGTCCCGTAATCGAAATTCCGGGGATTGAACTGCTTGAGCAGGAACTCGTACCAGGTGTCACCCCGCTGGTACATCGGACGGACGGCCTGTGTTCGGGGCCGTGCGTCGGGCTGCACTTGTTGCTGCCCATGGGATGCTCTCTGAGATTGCCGTTCTTGCTGTGCGACTGCCGAACCGACCGTCATTAGCCCAACCACTGCAAGTGCGACGGTCGCGAGCGTTCGCTTCATAGGTGTATCAACTTTCCTTATCCACGACGGGCAAACCGCTTGGTCGCCGCCAGTTCAGGCGTTTTGAACCGCAGGTTTGCTCCGGTGGACTGCTCGCGGGACTGCCTCGTTCGCGCGTACAGTTCTGGCTCAAAGTTGGGAATCCGGACGTCCTGTGGCGGGCGAATGTGGAGCAATTGATGCAGCGTGCCGCGCGTATCATCCGTCATCAGAATCTCCATTTGTCCCTTGGGAAGATTCTTGATGTGTTCATCGAGCGCGCGCGTTTCGCGATCTTCGCTCTCGGTGGCCCGGTCGGTTGCCTCGTACTTCTCGTAACCAAACATGCGCCAGCGGTGCATCGATACGCTGCGCCGTGTGACGGTGTGCTCAGCCGAAGCCTGCAGGAAATAGCGGGCTGTCTCCTCGTCGCGCGTACGCAATGTCAGGGTCGTGTTTGGCGCCGATGTCACGTCTTCCTTAAAGCCCCGGCCAACCTGCATGAGTTGCGGCAGGCTTTGCATCGAGAACAGAAATGCCGTGTGGGTGCCGCGGGCAGTCTGCAGGATCTGTGCGAAGTTGCGGTATCCGAAGGGCGCAAACTCGTCCAGCACCACGCTGAACATCGGCCGGTTTGTGCGTCGCCGCTGTTCCTCGCTCTCATACCGTTTGCCCACGACCAGTTGCAGGTTCTGCAACAGCATCTTTCCCAGAGCTCGTACCGGTTCGGTGTTCTTGTTGACGTTCAACGTGACGAACAGGATCAGCTCCTGCTCGATTACTTCGTCCAATGACAACAGTTCCTCGTACGGGCCGGTGATCACACTGAGTTCATCATCCAGAAACGTCATGCACTCGTTGACCAAGCCCTGGATCTTCGGCACACGCTCGCGGTCCCCAAACGACTGGTAGAGGTTCTTCACCGACATCTCGAAGTTCAGGCGGCGCTGTACAGGGATGGATGGGTCGTGTTCTAAGCGGTAGCGCGACTTCTCGACCTGTTCCCGCAGCACCTGTTCGTCAATTGCCATCACCAGCACGTCATAGAAATTGAACTTTTGACCGGTGTGCACCAGCACGCGGACGATGTCGGCTAAGTAGTTCAACTGGTGCTTGGCGAAGAACTCGTCATGTAGGTTGAAGGAGCCGAAGACCATGTTGACGACAGACATGTAGTCCTCGTCGCTGCAGTAGAACGGGTTATACCGGACAGAGATATCTGGGCGCGCGGGATTCAGGACTCGTAGCTGATGCAATCGTCCGGCACGGTGAACGTGCGGCAGAAGGTCGTAGAAGAACTCGAGATCGCCCTTGCCATCAAAGATCACCATCGGCAACCGGTGTGGATCCTTCGGGGTGCCGACGACTCTCACCATGTCCTGCGTAATGATGTTCTTCAGGAGCGTGGTCTTGCCGGACCCGGTCATGCCCAGCACGATGCCCTGCATGACGCGCACTCTGTCCGCCCAGTACCACGGCTTACCATGGATGTCATAGCCAAGAACCACGGCATCTTGTTTCCAAGCTTCGCCCGTAAACTGTTCGTCTAGTTTGCGGGAGACAACCATCGGTGGATGTGGCCACTGCTTCTCCCGCCGGGAACGTGCGGTGGCAATCAGGATGGTAGAGCCAACGCTGGCCAAGCCGCCCAGAGCCAGGTAGCAGGCCAACTCGGCAATCTGGCGATTCGTGAAGAAGAAACGCTCGCGGGCCACGTACCAGGCGAACCAGCAGACTGCCATGAGAACGAGGGCAACCACGATTTCCATGCTTTCCAGAACTGGCGGATTCTGCTGGCGGTTGACGTACGAGTCGCGCATCATTGCACCGCCGTCACCACGCGATCCAGGTAGACTGCACACATCTGCACCGCCGCTACTGCTACTACCCATCGCCAGAGGCGCACAAATGCCCGTCGATTGTGCAGACAATCATCGATGTCCCAGGTCCTGCGTGGTACCAGCATCAGGACGATTCGATAAATGAGTACGGCCACTGCTCCCAGCAGCCAGCACTGGGGCAAAGTGGCTGCCGTCCATTGGCCGACAAGGCTGGCCTGTGTCCCCGAGTGAGCACGCGCGGTGCCGGGCAGCCACAGCCAGTACACACACGCACCTTCCAGCGTGATGGCCAGTAGCATCGCAGCGAAGAAAACGAATGTCTCAATCTGGCGAAGGGTTGATGTCGTGTCTTTAGGGTTGCGAATCCCCGTGTTTTCCATAGGTCTCTGCCTCTCAATGCCTTTTCATCTTTGGGCTCAACACCCAGCGCATCAGAAACCCCAGAACGCCGCAGAACACGAACCCGCACGAGAGGCCCAAATGAAAAGCAGCGTTCTGTGGCCGGTACAGATACAGCCAAGCCAGCCGAGCCAAGCCGAACATCAGGAAAGCCCAAAACAGAAACTCCCAGTCGCGAACCAGTTCTTGCGCATCGCTGCCCATCTCGCGTGAGGCGTGAGGTCTCACGTCGTTCGCATCGGTTTCGTCGTCCATACTCTTAGCCCTACAGCAGACTGTTGAAGTAACTGAAACAGCCGAACACTAGAGCGGACACCAGACAGAACAGCACAAACCAGCGACTGGGTGGCCTTGTGGCTTTCCCGTCAAACGGGTTGGCTGGTTCGAGCATTGCGTCGCGCATGGCTTTGCCGAAGCCGACGTCCGGCCGATTACGCATATATTCGCGTAGCGCCTCGTAAACCTGTTTGCCTCTAACTCGTTCCGTCATCACTCGATGTCCATACTCGTGTCACTTGCTAGCGCACCAGAAACGCAGTTACCTGCGACTGCTGGCCATGATGCAAAGCGTCCCCGGATTGATTGGGGCTGGGAAACTGCAAGCGCAGAATCGTCGGGTTCGGGCTTGATGCCACCTGCAAAGCCACTACGCCAACCACCTCCTCGCCCGGGGCGATGCGCATTGACTGTACCTGCCCATCCAAAACCTTCACTGGAGTTTCTTGTTTGACTTTGAGTTTGGTTATTTGCTCATCACCAAGCTGCGAGTTGACAAAGCCATACAGCGACTGCGGAGAGCGCACCCCGTCCAGCTGGTACACCTGCGGGGTGTCGATGCTGTACGGCTGAGCGCTGTGATTACAGACGGCGTAACGAATCAGCAGGTGGCCATCTCTTTCATACAGGTCGCTGATCCAGACCTCGACTGGCTTCGAAGCGCGTGACTTCGAAGGCAGCAGCCTGATCGGCTTTCCCGTGAGCAGCAGTTCAGTGATCGATGGTGAAACCGCGGCAGGCGCAGTCGAAGCTGCCGGCTTAACTGACTCCGAGTGAACTGGCGCCTGGTCGACGGCAAAGTCCATGGTCGCCACCGAACCCGCAGGCTCCAGTTCGTAGTTCAGGCGCTGACTTGCCGTCCAGATGAACAGGTTGGTTGCAGCATCTGCTTCCGTGGGCTGAACAAATACCTTGTTTTCGCGCCACTCGACCTTGAACGAAGGGCTTCCGGCGGCCACCTCAATAACCGGGTCGCCGACCTCGATGACAGTGAGGTGGTTGAGTGCGGTCTTCAGATGCACGATGCGGGTGCGGTCACTGGTTTCGGTTCCAATCTTCTGGGCAACGAGTGGGACAACGGTTGCCGCCAGCACTAGCAGAGTCAGCGCGATGCGTTTCATAGTTCGCTTCCTTCTTCCTTTGCTCCGTTCCGGGTGAAGCCCAGGAGACTTCGGGGAAAAGTCTCCTGGACGGTTATGGTTAGTTGATTTCTAGCAGCGGAACAACGCCTCTGTTGGGGAGTTGCGGCCGCTGTTGGGTGTCGGGAAAGATCACCTTCCCGTTGCGTATCGCACTGCGTCCCGCCTTGAACGGGAACTTCCGGACTCGCTCTAGCACGACGGGTGAGCCCTTCTCATCGCGATCGGTGAACACTTCCCCCATCTTCGTGACTTGCGCTATAAAGATCAGGCGTTCACCGATCTGGCCATTGGTTTGTGTGAAGGGTTGAACCAGGAAGATCCGCCCTTCCGAGTCGATTTCCACTTCGCCGTCGCACAAACTGGGAACTTCCACGGTGACTGGACGGCCACCGGTGCGCTCCGCGATCTGATTGACGACTTCTTGCGGAAAGCTATAGAACACGATCGATCCGGTCCCGGTCACCGCGTTCGGGTCCGGAGCTGCCCGTCTTTCCCTGCATACGATCGCGTGCAAGGCCGACAGATAGGACAATCGAGTTCCATTCTTGCTGCTGCTCCATTTCTGAAGCCCGTTTACCAGCGCCTTCAGCTCTTCTCCCGCCCGTTTTTCGTAGGCATTCAAGGCAGCGGAAGCCTGGGTGCGCCGGAAGAAAAGCTGCTTGCGAGCCTCGGCGTCGTGCTTATTCGCCTCGATGTCCGCATTGGCTTTCTCCAGGTCAGCAATGAGCTGTTGACGCCGGCCCATGATTTCGGTCACACGGTTCCCGTAGTACCGGTTGACCACGAAGCACTCCTGATAGATCTCCGGGGTGAAGCTCTGTCCTCCGATCACTCCCCGGAAATCGCTCAAGCGGGCCGTCGCGGCACTGCCAAAGAACCGCCCCAGCTCCTTGCGGATGAAGTTGTACAGTCTCCCGACCTTATCGTTGCCATCGACATCCAGATGCTCGTCCATGTCTTCGATCCGGCGTTTCTGTTTCAGCTTCAGCCAAGGCGCTGTAGGCACATCGTTGCGGATAGTGCGGATCACCTCCTGATCGGGTTGGGTGCCGTGCTTCAGCTGATCCAGCGCATTCTGAAGCTGGTCCACCAACTCCCGTGCCAAATCGGGCCTTCCTTTCGCCAGGCACGAAGTCTTCAAATCGGTTATGGCACCGATCTGATTTCCGCGGGCCTGCAGGGAAACTTGCGGAAGGTTCCACCATGGACTCGGAGGTTTCGGGTTTTTGGTCTTAACGGCAAAGTGTTGTTCCTCGTAGGCGAACCGGTCTGCGACGAACCGTGGAAAGCGGTTGTCCTCGACCAGGCAAACCATATCGAAGTCAAAGTCACCGCCGTTTCTGGAAGCGGTTTCCGAATGAAGGACCAACGTGCCTCTCAGCTGCAGTTGCTCCGTAGCAACGGCAGCGACACCTTCCGTCGAAAGCTGGCATCCACGTTGTTCGAGGTGCTGCGCCAACAGGCGAACGGTGTCCTCCACTGAGAGGATTTCGGCCGGCAGGAGGTCTTCTTTCATCCGGATGGGATAGCGCACGACCAGACCACGCCGGCAACTTGATTCGGCGATAGCGCTGGTCTTTGGGATCCAATCCGAACCGCAGACCACTTGTCCTTCATGCAGGAAGAGGTAGCCATCGTCTGCGAGCGCGAACCCGGGAAGATGGAAGCCGCCACTGGTGCAGAGGCGATACGCCCATTTCATCAACACCCGCTGGAGGTGATGCTGAATGAACGGATGCCTCAACATGTACCCGGTAGCGTCGGCAATCAGAGCTGCCTGCGCCACCGTGTATTCGTTTGAGGTGTAGTCAGGATCGGTTTCTTCGCCGGGCTCCAGTACTCGTTGACTCTCTTGCGTGCCCAGCAACTGAAACAGCTCCGTGAAGCTGTTCGCTTCGAAGGCCTGCCGCACTTTCTCGATCTGTCCGAGAGCGTACGGTTTGATTTCCAGTTCAATCGAGTCTTCCGGCGCGTGTTCCAGCAGGGTGTAACTCGAATTGAATTCGAGATTGCGGGAGACGTCACGAAAGCCGACCATGACCGGGCCGCGGAAGGTGTGCGCTTGACGATCTCCCATGAGCGATCGAATCGTCTGCGACACTTTTCCCTGGTACTTGGGCTTCACGCACGATTTGGGCAGGATGATGTCAACGTCGAGGTGTCGAGCGACTTCATCCGCCATGACCTTGAATGCGCCCTTCGCCTGGGTCTTGTCGAAGGCCAGGCGAAATTGATAGAGACGATGCGTTCCGATTCGCCTGCCTTGAATCCTGCGCTTCGCCTGTTCGACCAGCGCCGTTTCTTCTGTGTCGGTCAACGGAAGGTCCTGCTGCTCTTCAGATCGCTCGGCAATCCGCTGCGCATGCAGTTTCTCCGTTTCCCTGGCCAGAAGTTCGGACTGGTGCTTTTGCTGGAGTTTCCGGAACAACGACTGTGAGATCCATCCTCGGCAGTCATTGGTGCCGAATTCATGATCATCGACCACCATGACGCGGCAATCTGGCGCCTCGCCTAGAATCTTGCACGAGGACACCAGGATCCCGAAATAGGTGATCGCAGCCTGCGGCGAGAAGCGAAACCTCTCCCCAAGCGTCTTCTCGAAGGAACTCTCGACCGCGTAGAACTTACCATTCTTTGCGCTGCCGCTGGCTCCAACCAAGCTGTAACGAATGCCATCAATCTCGATCCTGGTGAGCGCTTGCTCGACCATGGCCTGCTCGCATGAATTCAACGGCTCCACTGGCACATCGACCGTTGCCACGCGAATGCCGGGGTAGAGTCCTTGCAAGAGGCTGTTGGTGAGTTGCGCTTCCCGATCCAGTTTCATGGTCTTCTTCGATACGTTTCCATTACGGTCAAGTTCGAGCGCCAACACCGGGGTGGCGCCGCAATTCGTAGCATTTGGCATTGCGAATCTCCTTTAAAGCTGTCGAGCAAGGACAGCCGGAGGAGACGGCTCGTGCCAGTCTCTTCGCTGCCCTCGCCGAAAACCGAACCAAAAGATTTCGGCCAGGCAGCAAAAGCGCCGGCCAACACGAGTTGTAGTTGCTACGCCTTGTTAGTCCTCACTGCGTCAGGATTCCAGTAGCTTCTGGAGCATTGCCGTAGCCCGCTCAAGAAACCGCGTAACCTGCGCAGCCTGGACCATAACCACTCTCCTAATGCCCACAGCCAACACAGCAGAGCCGTGAGCAGGAAAGCCAAAAGTGCCCCCATCAGCAAATCCGAAATGCTCAGGGGCACATACTGAAAGTGCTGCCGGACCAACACAAAAAGTTCAAACAGCAGAATTGGTCCGCAGACTTTCGCTACAGTGAAGAACCAACGTCGGAACAGCACCCGAAACCGTTGCTTCACCATCTCTTCCTCCTTTTCTCTCCGCCTGGTGCCAGAACAGAAAGGAGGGCGCTCGCGCGGTCCCTTCGCGTCCTGGTCGAAAACGTTGTCGGTTCCCAGCCAGGCTCGCGAAACGAACCAGACCAGCACTCAACCGCAATCAGCTTGCGGATCGCTCACCACAGATCAACATCATCTGTAAATGAAGCCAGTGCCATAAAAACTCCTAGACTCTACTTGCCGTTGACGGTTTCTTTGTTCAGTTGCGGCTTCCTTCCCGCAAAATCCGGCACTACACGAAACTCCTGAACTTCGTAGTAGGTGACGCCCAAGCGGAGCGCCTCGACCAGTGCTTCGCCTTCACTCGTCACCTCCCGATCCAAAGCCGGGGTGCCGTCGGTGTGGTTAGCCTTGGCCAGGAAATAGCGCGCCTTTCCACTGGTTTCCTCGTCCGCGATGGTACGAGAACGTCTTGTTCGGGTTACTGTGGTTTCGGTGCCGCCGTCAGTCCTGGTCGCTTTTCCGGTCGGAACGGTGTCCGCGGTTGTACTTGTCATCCTCGACTCCTATTGCCTGAAACCCGTGTCAACTTGCGTGTTGCCACTGCCGGATGCATCTGATTGCCTCTGGCTGGGCACCTTCTACTTGTCGAGATCGCTCTTTTGTTCAAGCCCGTTGTTCCGCTCACCGACCATTTGCTGCTCGGAGTACTCAGCCACCAGCAGTCCGCTGGGATTGAATTCACTTCGCCGCTCCTCGACCAGTCGTATGTTGTATTGACCAACAATGCGGTCCGTCACCTCCGCACCGCTCTTCACTTTGTGTACTTCCTTGACTCCGAACACGACGTAATCCCAGGGCGCGTTCTTGGAGCGTTCGATCGAGCGAATTCGGAGATCCGAGATGATGTGGTCTTCCTGGATCTTGCCCACGGTATCGTCATCGCGCAGCTTGTTCAGGGTGAAGGTCCGCAAGTTGTTTGTCATCATGTTCAACGACTCAGCGAGGTTGCGGGGCGCGGAATCCGGCGTATATGAGAGGTAGTGTTCGAGGAACCGCCGAACGACGGCTTTGCCTTCCAAGTCCGTCGGCGCGACGCCCTCGGAGGCAGTTGCATCCGAACCCGCTGCCTGCGCCGACAACACCATCGCCATCTGCGAGGTCCGGTCTTGCTTTGCGCCACCGCCCACCACCATCGCATTTCCATCCTTATCTACACGGATGACCGTGGGTGGCTGGATGCGGACATAGATTGCGAACCCGAGCGAACTGAGTGCGATTACAGCAAACAAGATCGCCAGAAACATGGCGCGATTGGCGTATGCGCGCAACATGCCGTCGTGTTCGTAATATCTGGTGAACCTGGCGATCTCCGGTGCTTCTCTCCTCGACTGTGGTTTTTTCATGATTCTGCACCCATCCCTGCCCAGCGCATGGTTCTGCCAACCACGTGTCCGGCTTGCCAAGCCGCGAAACCGGCAAGGCTGCGGCCGTTGTAGTTACTGGCTGGGTGCCCGGTAACAGAAGGCGATCCCGGCCCGGAAGGATCTTCACTATTGCCCTGGGGAGCAGCATGAACTGCTCCAGTAGAAGGGGCCTCACCGCCAGCGGACATCGTCGCAACGGCTGTGCCATTGACCCCATCGAGACTCGGCGGTGTGGGTGGTCTTGAATCGCCGGTCACGGCGCCTCCACCAGGACTTTGGCCGACCACTCCGCTACCTTGACTGGGAGCTCCGGAACCACCGGACGGGGGAGATGGCGGCCCGCCGGATGACGCCTGCCGTCCTGCAGCCAGACCGCCTCCGCCTGCGGATGCCAGTCCCGACGCCACAGCTCCAGCGGTCATTACTCCACTGATCACTGTCATCAGGGTGCTGCCAACGTCGCCACGAACGATGCGGCTTGCAATAAAGGGAATCAGAGCAATCATGATCGAGAGCAGCACGCTGGCCACGCTCATCACGATCATCTGGCTGGAACCGACAAACGCCTGCAGAAACGAGCCGCTAAACTGCATTGGATCGGTGATCTGCAGCGCGGACATCAGTGATTGCAAGATTGCGTACAAGAGGCCCCAGCATTGGAAGATCATCATGTTCACGAAGTAGGTTCTGCCCAGTTGGCCGAGCCCACGCGATGGGATCAAGGCCAGGACAAACGGACCGACGACATACAAGATCGATCCGTACAGCGCATAGAACAATGTGAACAAGGTGTAGGTGAAGGGGAGGATTAAGTAACCGATCAGCGTTATCAGCCCGGCAACGATGGCCGAGATGCCGCCGGTAACCAGGTTCCATAGGGAAGAAAACCAGTTGGGGTTCGTCTGCCACGCTTGGGACAGGCTATTCCCCCATGCCTTGATGACATCTACGCCCCCAGAGAGGTTGTAGATGCCATCGGCCACACTGTTGAACATGGTGTTCACTGCACGAAAAGCACTTTGGTAATTCAGGAACACCAGTCCCAAGACCAAATACTTGACCGCAGCCACACCGAGGAGCCTTACGTCCCCGCCGTTGCTATAGGCTTCATAGACTGACCACAACAGACTGAGGACTAGAACGACACCCGCGATTTGCAGCACAGCCGCCGTGATCCCTTGCTGGTCAATACCGTTCAATCCGGTTCGTAGCAACTGCTCGAAGTAAAAACTTGGCATAGCATCTTCCTTTATTCGTGACTCACTGGTGCTGCATCAAATTGGCCAGAGCCTGACGCAGGCTGGTAGTGTTCGTTGCTCCCATCTTGATGTCGGCGCTGGCGTTGGCGAGATCGATCGCGCGCAAGCGCATCAGGTCCGCCGTGGCTGACTGGGTGTAGGCGTTCGCCCGGATCAGCCAAGCGTCTGCCTGCGCCTCGATAATCGGAGCGCTGCCGGGTGCTGCCGTCTGAATGCTCTGGTTAAGCTGACTCGCTGCCTGAAGCTCCAGATCGGCCAAAGCATCGATCTCGATGGCGCGCTTCATTGCCGCCTGAGCGGCAGCATCTGTCATGTCCACCATGTTCAGCACTTGCGGCGACGCGGCAGTGGGCGCCGGAACTGGACCGTAGAGAGCCGTGTACGCGCCAGATGTTTGCCCAATCTGATTGGGGTTACGTGAAAGCAGCACCTGTTCCAACTGTTGTGAAATTGGCAAGGTGGCACTGTTGACCGGTATGTGCATCAGGTTCTGAATCTGGTTGTAGTTGCCTTGGAGAACTCCTACCAGGTTTCGCGCCTGGTTGATCAGATTCTGTGGCCACACCACAGCCTGCTGAAACTGCTGCATGGCTTTGTCCACGCCCAGGATCTGGTTCAGTCCTCCTCCAACCACTTTCGTCAGCGCCGACTGAATGCTCGACAACCCTGCCACCAGCATTGCGCAACATGGGGAAAGGATTTGCGCCCTTGCCGGCCAGGGGACGGTGAACACAAGAACCAGCGCGAGAATTCCTGCACGGATTTTGTGACCGAATAGCCAGTTCTTGGTGGTCTTGAGCAATTCTCTGAATTTCGTCATGCGTTGCCTTCCTTCTCCCTTACTGGTGCTGCAACAGGTTCACGAGCACTCCACGCAGCGTCGTTGTGTTGTTGGCGTTCTCTTTGCGAAGCGTGTTGCGATGTGCGATGCGAGCTGCTTCCTGCCGCAGTTCGGCGGCCAGGAGCTTTTGCGTCAGAGCCTGAGCGTGAATGCCGGAGGTGATTGCCGTCGCGGTTAAGAACGGAGCAGAGCCTGGGGCTGCTTGGCTGGCGGAATTCTCGATCGTGTCCGCGGATTGAAGTTCTATGTCCGTTGCCTGGTCCCCTGCCTTCAACGTCTTCAAATTGTCGAGAGCCAGAGCATCATCCATGTCCGACATGGCGCGGTCACCTGGGTTGGCGGCGGTTGTAACCGGGATTGCGCCATAGGTGCAGGCGAAGGTCGAGGTCAAACTAGGAAAATTGTTTACTTGGTGGTCCCGAATGACGGCCTCAAGTGCTTGCGGGTTAGGCAAGGTGGCACTGTTGAGCCTTATGTGGAAGATGTTGCTCATCAGGTTGCGGTACAGCCCGATCATTCGCGTGACCTGCGCCCTGGCTTGATTGATCAGCTGCTGAGGCCAGACGACGGCCTGCTGCAAATTGTTCATAGCGGTCCGTACCGTGTTGATCCCATTTAGCGCGGTGTGAATCACTCCATTGATCACATTGAGGACCGCCTGAATGGCTTGCAGTAGCCCTATTTGCGCTTGTGCTGGCTGCGGCGCTCCCACGAGGGTCACAACCATGACGCCGGCAAGCGTCACTGCCAGCAGTCGCCGCCGGTTCTGCACTGTCACCACGAACCACGTAAACGCTCCAAAAAACACCGCGTACCCGAGAACCTGCATTTCCTCCATCCTCCCGAAGCAACTCAAAGCCTTGAGTGCTCCCCGATTTCTTTCTCCAGTGCCGCCGCAACCTCAGCCACTACATTCACCTTGCCGGAAATCTCTTCCGGAAGGGGCGGAACGTCCGCCAAGCCCTGGGGGAACTTCCTGGACAGCTCCTGGTAGCACTGCAGCAGCGGCTTTCCTTGGTGTTCCTTCAAGAACCAGCTGCGGTATTTCCTTTCCCGCGGAAACGTTGTACAGATCCAGTACGACAATGGCGTAGGAACGATCCGGATCGTCTGGGTCGTCTCGGCCTTCTCTCCAATCGCCAGCAGCACCTCGGCACTGCGCCCTTTTCGCGGAGCGCCGAATCCCTTCACTTGGTTAACTGCTACCGGATTCAGGTTCAGGTGGGTGATCAGAGGGGTTACATCGCCAGGCTGCTGCCCGATAATCTTCGTACTCGCGTTCTTCAAAATGCCGGGTCCGTGGACTCGCGGTTGAAACTCCGTGCCCACGAAGTCTTCAACCGTTTGGCTGATGCCCCACACACTTGAGTTCCGCTTGCGAGCCGTCCGATAAAGTTGCACCACCTCGGGGGCCAGAGCCGGTGAGTCCAACAAGAACCAGCACTCGTCGAGTACCGTGATGCTGGGCCGTCCGGTTTTTCCGGTGGCGCGAGCAGACATGGCAGTCGCGATCAACATGCTCATCGCCGTCTCAAGTCTTGGATCGGAGCTGAGTCCTTCCACGTTGAAGAACAGCCAATCGCTGTCCAAGCGCATCGTTGTCGGTTGGTCAAACAGCTTGGCGTAGATGCCGCCTTCGGTCCACGACCGCAGCTTGATCGCCGCCAGGTGCGCCTCATCGATCGTGCGTTGCATCTTCTCGGCGTCACGCCAATTGGCGAGTTCCTCTCGCAGATCGTTGTAGGTCGGGATCGGATTGGAATAGCGAATTGAGCAGCGCTTATAGACACGCACGATCGCATCGGTGAGCACGCTGTCCAGCAGCGAAGTGTCTGAGTTATGACTGTCGCCGAGCATGTGGCGCGTAAGGTTCTTCAAAAAGGCCGTCTTTTCATTACTGGGAACATGCTCGCCTTCCGGGAGGTCCCACGGATTCAGGTTCTCTCTGCCATCCAGATCGACATTGATCACACGGCCACCCATCAGATCGACCAGCGGCTCGTAGGAATCACCGCGCTCCAGAATCGACACCAGCGGACGGGCACGCGCCATCATCAACAGTTTGAGTTGCGCGAGGAACGTCTTGCCTCCACCGCTTTTCGCCATGATCAGCATGTTGGCGTCGCCCAGCCCGGAATCGAACGGCGAGAACGGTA
>PLQW01000186.1 GCA_003160215.1 Acidobacteriaceae bacterium | reverse complement strand
TCCGGCCGACCTTCCGCACGGTCCCTATGTGCTCCAAAATGCGGAATTCCGCTCGTCCGTTCCCGGGTTTTCGTTCCATTGAAGTGAGCTTCTCCGGCCGCGGCGAGAAATCCGGCTCTGGCCTTTCCTTGCCCGCGATGAACCTTCGCAATTCCTCCTCGGTCACCTTCCTGAGACCGTTGAGGTACTCGATCTGGGCTTCCAAGCTGTAATCGGCACCATAAAACCAAAATCGGCGATTGGCACCACGGTGGATTCCCAGAGGTCCGCGAATTGCGTTGCCAAACTCTCCGGCGCCGATGGCATCGTGCTTGGGAAACACCTCGATGCCGTCCCCCAGGCCTGAGCCCTTCACCGGCACTCCCAACCTCAGGGCAAGATCATGGATGTAGATTCGGCACTCTTTGGCCAGCAAGGGCGTTGCCAGGAAGATCCAAAGATGCCCACCGCGCTTGCTCATTTCCAGCGCCGGTTCCACCCTGTCCCGTGTCAGGTGGTACTGCAGTTTCAGCAAGTCCTCCATGGAGTTCTTGTAGTCGGCGTCGATAGCGACCCATTTACAGCGTTGGGTTGACGGGTTGATGGCGTACAGGCCGACCGTGATTTTGCCTTCCAGGTGTTGGCGGGTGGTTTCGTACGTCAGCATCAGGGGTAGGTCTGTTCCCTGTTTGCTCGGCCGGAAGTAGTAGTGCCGCCCAGTTTCCGGGTGCGGCCGCATGGACTGCAGCGTGTATGCGCGGCGGTTCACGAACAGCCTTTGGTAATCCTCGACGACCTGTCGGGTTGCCGTGATTGTCGTTGCCATTAGCCCGTCACCTCCTTCTGGCAAATTCGCGAATCCGGGGCTCGCGTTCGCCGTTTACCCACACGGTTTTCGGATGTGGGTGTCGTTAGATAACCCGGAATGTTTTTTCTGTCAAACGGCCGTCTCAGGCCGCTTCAGGCTGCATTCCGGGCAATACCACCCACCGCAAACCGGCCCGCCAAAGTCCCGGCCGCTCAATGAGATCGAGAAAGTTACAGTCCTTCAGGAGCGTTTCGAGTTGGCTTACGCTGTACCCCCCAAATTGATCGTCCTCGAAATCGACGGCGTACCAGATTCCTTTCTTGCGGTCTAGGACATAGACCGCCCCAGAATCAGGATCTCCGGGCACGAGCAAGAACAGCAGGACCGACGCCGGCAACTCGATCCAACGAACGATCTCGACGTTTTCGGCAACCTTTATTAGTGCGGCTATCGCTGTCTGCAGATCGACGCCGGGGTCGAGCTGCACAACGGGTTCAACCATCATTTGTCCAAACATCGCAGTGATCCTTTCCGGGCAGTGCGCCCATGTGGTGTTGTGTTGAAAGCCAAGACGCGACCGATGACGCACACGTCAGTTGGCGGAGGAGGGGAAGATCGTTAAGTGTCTTGTTTTGTTGTTAGTACTGGGATTGAGAGTGGGGGACAGCAGAAAGAAAATCGTTAAGCGGGACGATCGCTATACAGAGGATGCAAGTCGCACGCTCAGATTGATCAATACCCGGCGATGGCGCCGAAACGTAATGTCTGAGCCGCCTACAATGCCGCTGGTACACCGGTTCGGCATCTCCCACATGCCGGTTTCGCGGGAGTTTGCACGCGAGTGGCAGTTCAACGGTTTGCCGACAACCCGTCAAACTGGGTGCTTTCACCCGACGGTTCGCAGCATGGCTTCTATCTAGGAGCACGCCAGATGTTGCTCCTGATCTTCGCCACTTCGATACTCCGAAGAAAATCCTTTCCGAGCTTCCAATTTTGTGTCATCGTTCCTCCTGAACGGCTCAGACCGTCCGAGGGGGCGCTCGGATCACTCCTCAATCACTAACTCTTCCCATCGTCATCGTGCTGGTGATGCTGGTTATCGTCGCGCTGTGTGTCCGCCGCCTGCGCACGCTGCAGCACGCGACCTACCGCAAGGCGCGCCGCATTACGGAACGGATATTGCTTTCGTTCGTCATCCTGCTTTGCGTCGTGTTGGCCGGCACGACCAGCTACAACACCGCCGCCCTTCGTTACTACCACGCAATCTATCCGCCTCCCGGCAAGCTCTATCAGGTTGGCGGATATGACATGCATCTCTACTGCACGGGCGAGGGCTCGCCGACGCTTGTCCTTGAGGCCGGAGCAGGCGCTGAATCGATCGTTTGGGTCAAAGTGCAACCGGAGCTTTCGAAACTTACGCGAGTGTGCTCGTACGATCGTGCCGGATACGGCTGGAGCGCGCCGCGACCAGGTCCGCGAGACGCCGATACCGTCGCTCAGCAATTGCATGCACTGTTGCAGCAAGCCGGCATCACCGGTCCGCTGGTCTTGATGGGACACTCCATGGGCGGCATCTATATTCGCGACTATGCCAGCCAATATCCGCAGGGCATTAAGGGGCTGATCTTTCTCGACCCCGGGACGCCTACGATGGAGCAGCACCAATCGCCCGAACTCCACGCGGCAACGGCGATCCGTGCGCCTTTCTACTATTCTCTGGTCGCGGTCGCTATGCTAGGCTTGCACCGGCCCGCAGGTAGCTGCGCGCCTGAACCGGGCTTGGATGAGCCCGCCGGAAAGCGATTTGCGCAACTGGAATGCGGAAAGCTGCTCAACTCCGTCTGGACCGAGTACAAGAGCGAACCACAGTCCGAGGCAGAGACGATGAACACTGGTCCATATGGAGATCTGCCGGTGCTGATCATCTCTCGCGATACGAAGCTGGCCGGGCAAACACAAGGGCTCACGCCGAAATTGGCGGCCGAATTCCTTGCATTCTGGGACCAGGAGCAGGAGGACCTGAAGCGCCTGTCCACTCGCAGCCGCAGAATCATCGCCAAGGGAAGCGGCCACCAGATCCAACTCGATCGCGCTGATCTGTTGAACCGGGAAGTTGCCGTCTTCATCCAGCAGATTCGCAACAACAACGAGCAGCGCAGCGATTACGGCTCGACCATGACCGAATAGGGTGACTGGCTGTTACAGGGCGACGAGACTTTAACTTACGTAAGATCGCCATAGCACTCATAACGACCAGTGACGGCGTGCCGGGAGACTGGCTCCGTGTGAAGCTGGCGTCAGCTCAACTTGACGTATAACGCCCTACTCGTAGAAGTGCAACCCCTGACTCCCCGGAAGTCTTGTTGTGGGAGATCTCCCGCTGACAATTCACCGAGATTCCCCCGACCGACGGACAAACGGGAACGTGTGGTCGCCGCTCGGTCGCCAGCGGTGCATGAGTCCAAAGAGCAAGTCCATCACCCGAGCGTCGCCACAATTCCATGACTTCCGCTGCAACCAGGACACGGCCGTAGTTTGAACGTTCGCACATCAGATGTGCATTCTCGTTGCAACCGGAATCGGCAGCCGCGGGCAGATGATGCGCATCCTTGCACAGCACTGTGCGCACGGCGGTGCAGACCGACCACGCAGTTTGAATCTCAAACGAGTTTCACCTTTCCACTCGTCTTGCACTCGTACATGTGCAGGGTTCGGCAACAGCCACCGCGTGAGGAACGACAATTGACAACGGGTGTGCCCACCAATGCTGGTGGCTCAGTGCCCAACACAGCGCCGCGCCGTACGAACGATAGTCGAACACATTAGTCGCCCAACCGAACCACTACGGTGCGCACGGCCCGCGCGTGTCGCCGCACCAGTTTGTGCAACTCACGCGCGCACAATTTCGGCAATTGCCGGAACACCAAACCGGAACGAGCGGACAAGAACTGCGGCACGATGGCTGCACACGACGCATCAAAGGCAGTGCGCGCGAGTGTCACAACTGTTCCGTCGTTTTTGAACCAAAACGGTCTGATGTATGGGGTAATCAGACGGCAAGATATTGACAAGAGGGGGCTTACGATAGGCTGCAAAACCGCAATGGTAAGCAATCGCACTGCAATAACATTGCAATGTGTTTCGGGACAGGCTTCGGCCGAGCCAGATCGCCCTACCGAAGCACATTTCGCAGCGTCGTCATAGCGCCGGGTCTTGCGCCCCGGAGGGGCATATCAAACAGTTTGTCGAGGAAGTCTCTGGCTAGACCAAAGTATATTGGCCGTCTCAGAGTGGCGAAACAGCCAACCAGAAAAGATATGAGGTCATAGTTGGGGACCAGGTAAAGGAACCGATCCACTGCCCTTTCCGCCGCGATGTTGGCGCTGATGTCCGAGTATTCTTTGCGAGCTTTCGGAGTGCGTTCGTATTCCAGGGCAAACGTCCGCTCTCCGCCATCGTTCCTCACGGTCACGACAGCGTCGTAGTCCTTAGCGTAGCGGTTGTCGGTAAGCTCGTTTCGGGAATGAATTTCAGTGTCATACATCCATCGGATCAACTGTTGCGAGCGTTTTAGCGCCAGATGGATTTGGTTGAGTTCGAGCGCATGGTACACGCCTCTGGGAAGCTGTCCATCCTTGGGGCGGCGGGTGGGCCCCGTGTAATACTCGCCCAAACCAATCAGTTCCGACGCACCGATGTCGGAAATGGAATATACATAACCGTCTCTTCTGAGCGCGATCTCATCACGAACAAGATACTGGTGCTTGACCAGTCGACGCACACGGTTGTTAAATGCGTTTCGCGATGTCGCGTGGTAGTCGAACTTCAGCAAGTCATAGAGCTGGCGGTGTGTGACAAAGTTTGAACGCAGAACCTGCTGCAATAAGGGATAGTCTTGGGTCGGACTGAGGGCGATTGAGCCTTTCCAGTACCGCATGCGGTTGTCTCCTATGTTGCGCAATCCAGGACAAGACGCCCAACCCACGGGCGACCAGTCGCCGGTTCCAGCACGAACCTGCCTAACTCGGTTTGTATCCAGCCGTGCGCGGCCATCAACAACATCGCCTCCTGCTGACCACGGCACTCGCTGAAGGCGATCAGCCAGCTGTCGTCCGATCGCCAGTCGACGCCTCCGACCCTTAAGACTCCAGTCAGCTCTGGGCGTACCACCACTAGAAAACCGTCCGGCTTTTCGGGAGCAGTCAGCATGCGTTTGAAAAGCAATTTGTTCTGTCCCATCCATACGCACGGGTCAGCGCATTCGAAAACGCGGTTAATCATTCTGGAGGGATGATTTGGGTCAAAACCGCCTTGCCCGTTAAAGCGTGCGTAGCCCACGATCTGCGGCCGCTGCCGCACGCTGCCCGATACTTCCACACCGGTCGTGTTGTAATACGCGGATTCGGAAAGGCGCTGTACATGGCTGGCGGCTTTTCGCTGGCGCCAGCGCCACACACTCCCGAAGCCTGTGACCGTGACCAGCATTTCTACACATCCTTAAGCCGTTTGTTCTTCTCGCGCTCAACGTACAGTTGTTCTTGCAGGTTGTTGATATGTCTGACCACGTTGGGGTCAGCGGTGGTCAGTTCGACGGGTGCGCCGGTCATGCCACTGGCAACTGGCTTCGCGGACATGCCATCCACTCGCAGAGACAATTCAGTCAGGGTTCGCTCCTTTGTCGCCAACTTTGTCTTCGTGTCGTTCAGCTCGCGTAAGTATTCGTCTCTCTCGCCGACGACACGATTCAGTTCGACTTTGCATGACTCGTGGCCTGCATCGGCTACCGGGATGGCAGTTCCATGTTGGGCAGCTTCGATCGCCCGGTTGCAGCGTTCGATGTGCTGGTTGTATTTCTGGATCGCCTTATCAGCGACATCCCGCGAGTAGAGATCGTGGTTGTACAGGTCCGTCATCATCTCCGCTGTGATCCACATGGCGCGACGGTGGTCGATCCATTGCTTGGTGTACAGCATGGCCACGACCAGCAGCGCAATTGTCGTGCCCAGGCTGTACTTGAAGTACGGGTTGCGTACGCTTGCATCGAGGAAAACCTGACGCCGTTGTTCGATCCAAGCGCCGTAATCAAAATTGCTGGGATTGAACTGCTTGAGCAGGAATTCATACCAGGTGTCACGGCGTTGGTACATGGGACGCGCCGGTGGAGCTTGACGTTTCCCCTGGGCTTGCGCTTGCCGTTGTCCATGTACCGCCACCGGAGATTGTGGCCGTTGCTGTGCGATGGCAGGACAGGCTGTGATCATTCCGACCACCGCGAGTGTGACGATAGAGATCGTTCGCTTCATGGTCGTGTCCTCTCTCCTTATCCCCGACGGGCAAAACGGGTGGTTGCCGCCAGCTCAGGAGTTTTGAACCGCAGGTTCGCTCCAGATGACTCCTCTACGGATTCCAGCAGCCGCGGGTACAACTTCGGCTCGAAGTTTGGGAAGGTGACATCCTGCGGCGGACGGACGTGCAACAACTGGTGCAATGTGCCGCGCGTGTCATCCGTCATCAGAATCTCCATCTGTCCCTTGGGAAGATTCTTGATGTGCTCATCGAGTGCGCGGGTCTCACGGTCTTCGCTCTCCGTGGCCCGGTCGGTTGCTTCGTACTTCTCGTAACCAAATAGTCGCTGGCGGTGCATCGACACGCTGCGCCGGGTGACGGTGTGCTCGGCCGAGGCCCGCAGGAAATAGCGGGCTGTTTCCTCGTCGCGGGTGCGCAACGTCAGAGTCGTGTTGGGCGCCGAGGTTACGTCTTCCTTAAAGCCCCGGCCAACCTGCATCAGTTGCGGCAGACTCTGCATTGAGAACAGAAACGCGGTGTGGGTGCCGCGAGCGGTCTGCAGGATCTGCGCGAAGTTCCGGTATCCAAATGGCGCAAACTCGTCCAGCACCACGCTGAACATCGGCCGGTTGGTGCGCCGCCGCTGTTCCTCACTCTCGTACCGTTTGCCAACGACCAGTTGCAGGTTTTGCAATAGCATCTTCCCCAGAGCTCGTACCGGCTCGGTGTTCTTGTTAACGTTCAAGGTGACGAACAGGATCAGCTCCTGCTCGATCACTTCGTCCAGTGACAACAGTTCGTCGTACGGTCCGGTGATCACGCTCAGTTCATCGTCGAGAAGCGTCATACATTCGTTCACCAAACCCTGGATCTTCGGCACACGCTCGCGGTCTGCGAACGACTGGAAGAGGTTTCTAACCGACATCTCGAAGTTCAGGCGGCGCTGCACGGGAATGGATGGATCGTGTTCCAGGCGCTGGCGTGCCTTTTCGACCTGTTCGCGCAGCACCTGTTCGTCAATTGCCGCGACCAGCACGTCATAGACGTTGATCTTCCGGCCGGTGTACACCAGCACGCGAACGATGTCGGCCAGATAGTTCAACTGGTGCTTGGCAAAGAACTCGTCGTGCAAGTTGAAGGAGCCGAAGACCATGTTGACGACGGCCATGTAGTCTTCGTCGTTGCAGTAGAACGGGTTGTACCGGACGGAGATATCCGGGCGCGCGGGATTCAGGACTCGCAGTTGATGCAATCGCCCGGCACGGTGCACGTGCGGCAGAAGGTCGTAGAAGAATTCAAGATCCCCTTTGCCATCAAAGATCACCATCGGCAACCGGTGTGGATCTTTCGGAGTGCCGACCACGCGCGCCATGTCCTGCGTAATGATGTTCTTCAGAAGCGTGGTCTTGCCGGAGCCGGTCATGCCCAGCACGATGCCCTGCATGACGCGCACCCTGTCCGGCCAGTACCACGGCTTGCCATGGATGTCGTAGCCGAGAACCACGGCGTCTTGTTTCCAGGCTTCGGACGTAAACTGCTCGTCCCGTTTGCGGGGGACAACCATCGGTGGATGGGGCCATTGCTTCTCCCGGCGGGAGCGCGCGGTGGCAATCAATATGGCGGAGCCGGCGATGGCCAAGCCGCCGAGAGCCAGGTAGCATGCCACCTCGGCAATCTGGCGGTTGGTCAAGTTGTAACGCTCACGGGCTACGTACCAGGAGAACCAGCAGACTGCCATCAGGACGACGGCGACGACGATCTCCATGCTCTCCAGGACTGGCGGGTTCTGCTGCCGGTTGGCGTACGATTCGCGCATCATTATTATTTCCCCCTCTTCGGGCTGAACACCCGGCGCATGAGAAACCCCAGAACGCCGCAGAACACGAACCCGCACGAGAAGCCCAAATGAAAGGCACTGTTCGGCGGCCGGTAGAGATAAAGCCAGGCCAGCCGAGCCAAGCCGAACAGGAGGAAAGCCCAGAAGAGAAACTCCCAGTCGCGAATTTGATCTCGCGCATCGCTGTTCACCTCGCTTTGGGTGAGGGGTCTTACTTCGTTTGCATCGTCTTGATCGTTCATATCCATCGCTTTACAGCAGATTGTTGAAGTAGCTGAAACAGCCGAACATCAGAGCAAACACCAGAGACAACAACACAAACCAGCGTCTGGGTGGCCTCGCGGCCTTTCGTTCAAACGGGTTGGAAGGTTCCAGCACACCGTCACGCATGGCCCTGCTCGCACCAATGTCTGCTCGATTGCGGATGTATTGGCTCAACGCGTTGTAAACCGGTTTGACGGTGAATGGATCTGCCATGTTTTCGCTCCACCTCTTATCGCACGAGAAACGCGGCAATCTGAGTCTGTGGGCCGTTGCTCAACCCGTCTTCCGATTGCTTGGATCTCGGAAACTGAAAGCGCAGGACTGTGGGTTGTGCACTGGACGCCATCTCCAGGGCCACGACGCCAACCGCTTCTTCACCCGGAGCAATCCGGACAGTCTGGATCTGACCATCCAGCACTTTTACCGGCGTCTCTTGCTTGATCTTGAGTTTGGCGGCTTGCTCGTCGCCCAACTGCGAGTTTTGGAGACCGTATAAGGACTGGGGAGACCGCACCCCGTCCAACTGGTACACCAGGGGAGTGTCAATGCTGTATGGTTCGGTGCCGTGGTTGCAGACGGTGTAACGGACCAGCAGGCGGCCATCTTTCTCATACAGATCGCTGATCCATACCTCGACTGGCTTCGAGGCGCGCTGCTTCGAGGGCAATAGCCGAATAGGCTTTCCCGCGAGCAGCAATTCAGTGATCGATGGCGAACCCGGGACCGGCGTAGTCGCAGCCGTCGGCTTTACCGGTTCCAAGTGAACTGGCGCCTGGTCGATGGCAAAATCCATGTTCGTCACCGAATCGGCCGGTTCCAACTCATAGTTCAGGCGTTGGTTCGCCGTCCAGATAAACAGGTTGGTGGCGGCGTCTGCCTCGGTGGGTTGCACAAAAACCTTGTTCTCCCGCCACTCGACCTTAAACGTTGGACTTCCAGCCGCGACCTGCACGACTGGTTCACCAACTTCGATGACCGTGAGGTGGTTCAACGCCGTCTTCAGATGGACGATGCGGGTGCGGTCACTGGTTTGGGTTTCAATCTTTTGCGCAACAGCCGGGATAACTACCGCGGCCAGCACTGCGAACATCAACACAACGCGTCTCATGGCTTGTTTGTTCCTTTCTTTAGTCCAATGTTGTACGTCCAGGAGACTCCCTCCGAAGTCTCCTGGACGGTTGTGGTTAGTTGGGTTCAAGCAGCCGCGCGATATTTCTCGTAGGGAGTTGCGGCCGCCGTTGGGTTTCGGGAAAGATCACCTTCCCGTTGCGTACTTCGCTGCGTCCCGCCTTGATCGGGAACTTTCGGACTCGCTCCAGAACAACTGGCGAGCCTTTCTCGTCGCGATCGGTGAACACTTCCCCCGTCTTCGTGACCTGCGCCATGAAGATCAGTCGTTCAACGACCTGGCCATTGGCCTGGGTGAAGGGTTGTACCAGGAAGATCCGCCCTTCCGAGTCGATTTCCACCTCGCCGTCGCACAGACTGGGAACTTCCACGGTGACGGGACGACCACCGGTTTGCTCCGCGATCTGGTTAACGACCTCTTGCGGAAAGCTGTAGAAGACGATCGAGCCAGTCCCAGTCACCATGTTGGGATCTGGAGTCGGCCGTCTATCCCTGCAAACAATCGCGTGCAAGGCCGACAGATAGGACAATCGAGTCCCGTTCTTGCTGCTGCTCCATTTCTGAAGCCCATTGACCAGCGCCTTCAGCTCTTCTCCCGCCCGCTTTTCGTAAGCGTTCAAGGCGGCGGAAGCCTGGTTGCGCCTGAAGAAAAGCTGCTTGCGGGCCTCGGCGTCGTGCTTGTTTGCCTCAATGTCCGCATTGGCTTTCTCCAGTTCCCCCAGAAGCTGTTGGCGACGGCCCATGATTTCGGTCACTCGGCTCCCGTAGTACCGGTTGACCACGAAGCACTCCTGATAGATCTCCGGGGTGAAGCTCTGTCCTCCGATCACTCCCCGAAAATCGCTCAAGCGCGCTGTGGCGGAACTGCCGAAGAACCTCCCCACTTCCTTGCGCGTGAAGTTGTACAGTCTCCCGACCTTATCGTTGCCATCGACGTCCAAATGCTCGTCCATGTCTTCGATCCGGCGTTTCTGTTTCAGCTTCAGCCAAGGGGCTGTGGGCACATCGTTGCGGATGTTGCGGATGACCTCCTGATCGGGTTGGGTACCGTGCTTCAGCTGATCCAGCGCATTCTGAAGCTGGTCCACCAACTCTCGTGCCAGATCTGGCCTTCCTTTCGCGAGGCACGAGGTCTTCAAATCGGTTATGGCGCCGATCTGATTTCCGCGGGCCTGCATCGAAACTTGCGGAAGGTTCCACCAGGGACTCGGGGGTTTGGGGTTCTTTTTCTTGGTGGCGGAGTGTTGTTCCTCGTAGGCGAACCGGTGTGCGACGAACCGTGGAAAACGGTTGTCCTCGACCAGGCACACCATGTCGAAGTCAAAATCCCCGCCGTTTCTTGCAGCGGTTTCCGAATGAAGGACCAGCGTGCCTCTCAGCTGCAGTTGCTCCCTGGCAACGGCAGCGACACCTTCAGCCGAAAGCTGGCACCCACGCTGTTCCAGGTGCTGCGCCAACAGATGAACGGTATCTTCTCCTGAGGGGTTTTCGACCGGCAGGAGGTCTTCTTTCATCCGGATGGGATAGCGCACGACCAGGCCATGCCGGCAACTTGATTCGGCAATGACGCTGGTCTTCGGAATCCAATCCGAACCACATACCACCTGTCCTTCATGGAGAAAGAGGTAGCCGTCGTCCGCGAGAGCGAACCCGGGAAGACGGAAGCCACCACTGGTGCAGAGCCGATACGCCCATTTCATCAACACCCGCTGGAGGTGGTGCTGAATGAAGGGATGCTTCAACATGTACCCGGTAGCGTCGGCAATCAGAGCTGCCTGCGCCACCGTGTATTCGTTCGAGGTGTAGTCAGGATCGGTTT
>PLQW01000163.1:7200-9821 GCA_003160215.1 Acidobacteriaceae bacterium | reverse complement strand
TTCTCCCTTATTGAGCAGTTGCGCGTGTTGAAGTTGCCACACGCGGTTCACGTCTAGGCACTCTGAAGTAAATGAACGCCGTTATGCTCAGGAATATCGCAAACGGCAGAACCGTCACGCCCACATTAAACCAGAAATCCGGTCCGAAGACGGCTGCGCGAATTTTGTCGCCAGTCTCGGTGTGACAAAGTGGGCAAGCGCTCGCCGAAGAAGCGAGGGCAGTCATCCAGAACAAAATAATTTTCATGACTTGTGATCACACTCTATATTAACGGGAGGGATGTTCCAGAAACCCATGCTTCCGGGCTGGTCTGGTTGCATTCCGAAGATTACCCGGATTGACGCCACTGGTTCTACTGCCCGAGCGTCCCCTTTTAAGTTGCATTCCCAATGTCTCGACGGTCGGCCCCAAGGTTACATTCTTANNTTCTTAAATGGCTTGACGCGGAAACGACCCCACCCAAGCAAAAGAGCTTGGGTGGGGCACCGGACACCTTAAGCATACCTATCGCAGTTCGCTTCCCCGCGAGGTCTTGCGAGGATAGCTCCGGTTACTAGTGGCAGTTGCTGAACTTCAGAGACGCCACGCGCGTGCTCCAGTCGAACTGCGTATTTGGCACGGTATAATACTCCTGGGCATACCAGAAGGTACAACCGTCCGCGCCATCGATCGCCATGCTGCTGTAGTCGCCCCACCGGTTGTCGGTAAGGCTCTGCGATCCCGTACCGGCGAAGATCGGAACCTCAGCTTCCAATTGGCCTAGGGGATCGGTGGTGACACGGCCTGCGGCAGCCACCGACGGATACACGGATGTACCGGAGAGGCTGTATCCGACCAGGATATCGCCTGCGTGGTCTTGAGCCATCGAGGCCATCCAGCGGGAGTTGGAATCGGGAGCATAGGTGCCGGACTGGTAAAGAAACACCCCGCTGAGGGTGACCGGTCTCGACAAAGCCCGAAACTCATACCATCTTACGCCTGCCTGGCCCCCAGATGCGTTCACCACGTGGTTTATATACCAGTGCTGATAGGGCGTGCCCGCAACGCCTTGTACTACCCCTGTCACCGCTGGTGGATCGGCCCAATAGGCCAAGCGATACATAACGCGATCGCTGAGGGGAGCTACGCCGAGACCACCGGGTTCCGGAATACAGGCTCCCCTTATCGCGTTGCAGCTCGGGTCGTAGGGGCTGTAAGTCGGCACCGTGATGGGATCGGCTAGGCCGCTGCCAGTGAAAGTCGATTGACTCGGGTTGGGATAGACCGGGTGCATCGAGTACAAGTACAGATGGTTGTTGCTGCTATCCACATTATAGCTGCCCAGGAAGAACTCATCCTGGCCGCTCGGTGGAGAAACGGAGGAGTCGTGGTCGGCAGGCAATATGCTGTAGTCGTTGTTCGTCAACTGGAAGCAGATCTGTTCGGCTGTGTGATCGCCAACCAGCAACTTCGCGCTGTTGTAGGCGCAAACCTCCGCACCCACAAAATTACTGCCTCCAGGGCCGAAGTTGTTCATCGTCTCAAAGTAGCCTGTAGGCCAAATCCCGTACTTGGGATAGTCGGGGAAGCCGGTGCCCAACGAGAAGGCGTACTCATAGTAAGCGCCAGTCGCATCGGGCGTCTGGGAGACCGCAATACAGGCGGTGTACGGGTTAACGAAAGTGTTCTGGGCCAGAAGCCAGCGATGAGCTACGCGGTCCCACTGCGCGATGATGTCGCCGTCGTTGTTGCTGGCGCACGTTCCGCCGAGGCTAGACCATAGCGTATTGCCTTCAAGGGGACCAACCTCGACCGCTCCGGTGGTTTTGTTGAAGATAGCGAACGACACGTTCACCCACTCCACCACCTGGGTGTCGCCGACTGCGGCGTTGGTGTCAGGGGGAGCATCGGGAACGCTGTAACCCGGGAAGCCAGTTCCAACTCCGAGCAGATTCAAGCCGACCGACAAGCTCGTCGGACCGCCCTGCGAGCTTTGCTCCACGGGGTCCACTACCGCGGCCGAATAACGGTCAGGATGAAAATTAACCCAGTGGCCTGGATCAGCCACATGGAAGCCGTATCGCGGGGGTTGCGGCAGTTTGGCAAGCTCGCGCAGTGGGGGCGTCACGGCAAACGCCACCGGATGACGGGAGGTCATCGTCGGGGCTAACGTCGGGGTATCCTGCGCCAGAAGCGGCACAGCACATAGAATTAGCACACCCAGAACGAGTGTGAACGAGCCTAGAATTTTCATATTACGTTTCATGTCTTTCAAATCTCCATTTTCATCGCAGCGCAATGGCTGGACCGTTGCGAAATGGTTCGCAACCTAGGAATGTTTAGTTGAATGAAAATGAAAGTTTCGTGCAGGGAATAGAGGCCCGCTGCGGTTTTGGCTCACATGAGACAGACCCCCAACTCTCAAACTGAGACCGACAGTTAATCACGGCTCTAGAGCAAATACTATTATTTCCGTAGTTATTACTTATAAAATTAGGCGGTTATTTTTTGGACAGCAAGGTCTCAGCCGGAATTTCCATTTTGTGTCCCGGTTCCAGGGGATGTGTTGCAACTTTCGGGGTTGCTGGCTGGCGACGTGAAAGAATCGCGAAATGATAGCCCGACCCGCGATCTTCAAATG
>PLQW01000163.1:3575-7126 GCA_003160215.1 Acidobacteriaceae bacterium | reverse complement strand
GTGAAGGGTCGCTGGTGCTACTCGATTTTGCCTTACCTCAGACACGCTCCTAAGGGAAATCACTGCAGCGCTATCAAATTTCGCTTCATGTGCCGTAGGCGAAATTTACCTACTACCTATGGTAGTAGCTTGCTTCCTTCGCTAATCTCAGCTACTGCGTGAGAGCCGGCACCGACTCTTCTCAATTCGCTGTGGGAAGGAGCTAGTCATGCAATCCAACCTAAGAGCCGCAAGCCTTTTTCGAATCGCTAGCCTTGTTTTTCTAAGTTTGATTCTCCCTTCCACATTGTATGCACAAAATTCCACCAGCACACTGCGAGGTGTGGTCCAAGACCAAAGCGCCGGGCGAGTGGTGGGTGCCCGGGTCGTTGTCCGGTTAACAGGATCCTCCATCGCCCGCGAGGCAACGGCAAACGATCGCGGAGAATTTCGCATTGAGGGCCTTCTGCCCGGTCCCTATCAGGTAGCCGTTACGGCCCAAGGTTTCGCGGAGGCCACGGCCGATGTAGACACCGCAGTCAGTGTGGTGCGCGATATCACCATTACGCTCAAACCCGCAGGCGGACACGAGACGGTGAATGTGCTGGGGAATTCTTCCTCGATTACGACCGAAACGGTTGATACGTCGAGCGCTGTGCGTGGCGGCGTAGTTGACAGCCAAGACCTCGAAACGTTTCCGCTCCCGGCACGCAGCTTTGCCAACATCGCTTATCTCGTACCCGGAACTGAGCCGGTCGAGCCTTCCGATCCTACCAAGGCGCGCATAACCGCCGTCTCCACCGGCGGAANNCCGGCTTGAACAACGAACTGTCGGTTGACGGTGCCGACAACTCCGACGACTGGATCGGCGGCTTTCTGCAAAATTTCTCGCCCGACGGCATTCAGGAATTTGCCGTGCGCACCTCGAATGAAGAAGCGGATACCGGGTGGACAACTGCCGGGTCCGTCGTGATCACCACCAAGCACGGCACCAACGATTGGCACGGCGACGGGGCTTTCTACGAGCGCGCGGCAGCGCTAAACGCCCGCTTCCCAATTGAGAATCCGGCGGAAACATGCACTAACGGCGTTTGCGTGTACAATCCCAAGCAGCCGTTCTCACGCCAGAACTATGTTGCGACCATTGGTGGTCCCATCGTAAAAAACAAGGTGTGGTTCTTCACCTCATTCGAGACCGTGCAGGAGGATGCGAGCGTCGCCTACAGCCCCCCCAGCATGACGCAATTTAACGCGCTCGCGCAATTGGCGGCACAGGGATTGATCACCGGCGTTCCTTCGATCGCCACCCCCGCCTTTGTTCCGGTTCCCTTTCGCGACTATATCGGTACGGTGCGCTTTGACTGGTCGCAATCGTCGAAATCGAGTTGGTTCCTGCGTACATCGGAAGACAGCTATACCACCAACAACGCCCTGGTGGCGCAGGGCACATTGCCGTCAACTGGTCTGCTTACGCACAACAATTACTGGAATACGGCGATCAGCAATACCTATACTTTCAATTCCAACACGGTTGGCAATCTGGTTCTCGATTTCAGCTTATTGCATCTCACGCAGACTCGGAATTCAGATCTGGGCTTCGCGCTGGCCTTCCCCTTCAGTTCCACCGCGCTGACCATTTCCGGTTTCGAAACCTTTGGCGACAACCAATTCGCTACTCCTATTACTCTTTTCCCCGACCTGCGCAATCAACAGAAATATCAGTTCCGCTACGACTTGAGCCACATTGTGGGTGCTCATTCGCTCAAGTTTGGAGTCGACTTCATTCACGAACCGGTGCTGAGCGGCGCGTTTCCTGGCACGGCCGAGACTCTTGCCAGCTACGTCAACAACCCAACCTATTACATACAGAACCCCGGCGTGTTCGGAACCTTCACCCCGCAGTGTGTCAACTTCACCGCTTCGGACGGCTCAACATGCAGTTTCACTCCTGCCGGCGACGGCAGCTTTTCGCAGAATGTTCAGCGTCTCGCGCTCTACGCCGAGGACTCCTGGCGAGTCACGCCCAAACTCACCGTGAACTACGGCCTGCGTTATCAGAATACCTGGGGGCTATTCACGGCTTCGGGCCGAAGCCAAGCCGATAATGCCGCGTACATAACGCTGCAGGCATTGCAGATTCCGGTCGTGCCCAGCCTGCCGCACGATTACCACAAGCAGATCGCGCCGCGCCTTGGGTTTGCTTACTCTCCCGGCGGCAGCGGGAACACTGTAATTCGGGCCGGCTTCGGCATGTTCTACGACGATCTGGCACAGAACGGATGGGCGACTGCGTTCCAAGGTGTCAATAACACGAACTACACCACCGGACCGTGCATCCTTACTGGAGGTCCAGGCACTTATGCGCTTGTTGGCTCCGGCTGCCTGACTGGCGGCAGCGGGGCCACGGGAAATTTGGTGGGCTCCCCTTACAAAACGCCCTACGCCATTCACATAACCGGCGGCGTGCAACACGCTTTCAACAACCAATGGCTGATGAGCGCCGATTATGTATACGAGGACGGCGTTCATGGATACCGCGCCTTCCCCTATACCAGCGGCACCAATTTATTCACTCCACTCATTCCTACGTCCGACCCAAGCTATGTCACGGACCAGGCGAATGTGGTGCCCAATGTCAATGTGTTCCAGTCTGACAATCGTTCCAAGTACAACGCGCTGATGCTGCATGTGGCAGGCAATACGAAGCGCTTCAATCTGGTCGCGAACTACACGCTTTCCAGGGCGGACACATGGGGTTGCCTGCTGGGCGAACTGTTTGATTATGTCGATGGCGTCTGCAGCCTGCCGAACGGGCAGCTGAATGCCTTCGGACCCGGAGATTACGGACCATCGGGCGAAAACGTTACGAGCCGCTTCATGCTGGCCTTCACGGTGCACATTCCTGGTGGATTCGAAGTGAGCAGCATCAATCAGTTTGAGAGCGCCCGCCCCATCACCATCACGAACGCAGACAACACCGGCCGCATCTATGTAAATGGAGTGTACACAAGCCTCGACGAATTCCGCGGCACGCCTTACATCCAGTCAGACCTGCGGGTCACACGTCCTTTCAAAGTCAACGAGCGTTGGACGATACTGCCATTCGTCGAGTTCTTCAATCTCTTCAACCGCAACAATCCCGGGGCGAACTACGCGGTCAATGTCGTCCAGCTTCCGGTTCCGGCGGCCCAGATGATGCCAAATCCGGTGACAGGTATCACCAATGTCACCAGTGTTTGCACGAACCCCAGCTGCTCCCAAACCGCGCCCATCACCAGCCTGAACCAGCTTGAGATACCCGAGGGCGCGCTGGGAGATTTCTTCGGACCCGGCACCACCGTCGGCATTCCCTTCGCCGCCCAACTCGGGGTGAGGGTCACGTTCTAGAGGCTGCTCGGAGATCGAGAATGACTTGCCAGCCTCCATTAGCTCATCAGCATGACGGTGCCCGTGCAAGGAGCCCGCTGCAGTGCTAAGGTCTTGTGCCTCGTCACAATCCAAAACGCACCAGGAGCAGTGCATACTCAAGAGTTCTCTGATATCAGGACCCAACTTTTCTGTGGCGTTGAATG
>PLQW01000163.1:0-3474 GCA_003160215.1 Acidobacteriaceae bacterium | reverse complement strand
GGAGAGGAGTCGCTTCAGATGACGCTCATCCAACGCGATTACGTGGTCGAGCAAGTCGCGGCGGCAGCTTCCGACCCAACGCTCGGCGACCCCATTCTGCCAGGACACCGTCACGGTGACCGGGACGCAGGCCAAGTTGTCGCATGCGCAGGAGCAGAAGAAAGAGGCTAACGAGAAAGCTGAGGCAGGCAGCGCCAGCTACGTCGACTTGAAGGTTGCCAGCCTCAAAATGGTGAGCGACAGCTGCCAGTAGCAAGCAGTTGATCGCCATGACATTTCGGCGAAGGTAAACGACGAGCACAGTTCTAGCGGGGTGTGCTCGTTTGTGTTTTCCGAAGAGGGGGAGAACCCCACAGCTCAGCCTAAGTGCGCGCAAGTGTGCTAGCCGAATCGTGCCTCTCAGATTGGATTCCGTACGAGTTGGCGATGTCTCGACACTTACCGCAAACGCATCGTTCTCCAAGTCATGATCTTTTCCCCCTTCGTTTTTTGCTAGCGAAGGTCCGAAAGTAACGTCGAGTAAGATTCGGGATCTCTCGGTATGGGCCAGTAAATTCTGCTCCAAGAGGTCACGAGGGCGCTAAGATACAGATTGCCCGATTGGCGGTGACGGCAAGCTTACACCTCCAGTTGGGCGACGGCTCAGTTGCTGTGGCAGGTACTGGGCCTTTTTTGTTGACACAAGAATGTTTTCACCCGCCCTCGCGAATTTCCAGTGCTTTTTCATCCGCCAACTGTTATGTTGATAAGCAATTTCAGCGCTTCTGCCGGTCCCGGGGCCGGTCGTCGGGATGTGGAAAGAGGTCTTTCATGAAGATGTGGGGAGGTTTGCTCCTAAGCGTTGCATGCTGTTTGTCTGCCGAATGTGCCCGCGCCGCGCAACCCTACGTTTTCGGTAGGGCGGATATCGCAACTGGGGCAACTCCCGATGCCATTGCTACGGCCGATTTCAATGGCGACGGCAACCCGGATTTGGCGATCGTCAATCATGACGATGGGACGGTGACAGTTTTCTTCGGTCATCCGGACGGTTCCTTAACCAAGAGTGCTGACTATGCCGTGGGCTCTGGTCCCATTGCAGTCGCCGTAGGTGATTTCAATGGCGATGGAAAACCAGATTTGGCGGTCGTCAATCAGAATTGCGTCGCCGGTTGCGGACCAGGATCTGTCTCAGTCTTGCTCAACCTGGGCAACGGGACTTTCCAAACATCTTCGTCCTACATGACAGGCATGGATCCCATCTCGATTGTCGCCGGCGACTTCAATGGAGATGGCAAGCTGGATTTGGCGGTTGCGAATGCAATTACCATTGGTCATCCTTCTCCAGGCACAGTTTCCATTTTCTTAAACAATGGTGATGGCACCTTTCGGCGGAGCGGAGACTACGCTGCGGGCCCGGGCGTGGGCAACCTAGCGGCAGTCGAGTTGGGGAGGGCGGGAAAGCTCAGCCTGGCAATCATTAACTATGTTTCTCTGAGTGGCATTAACGCAGTCTCTGTCTTGCAAAATAGAGGCGATGGTACCTTCCAGCCACCAGTCTCCTATCTCACCGGCAAAGTACCGAGCTGGGTGGTTTCTGCTGACTTCAATCATGACGGCATTCCCGACTTGGCCGTCACCAATGCCGTTGACAATACAGTTTCGATTCTCCTGGGGAAACCCGACGGCACATTCGCCACTAAGGTCGACTATAGTATTGCGTTTGGGCCCAACCAGATGGTCGTGGGTGACTTCGATGGTGACCAAAACCTCGACCTCGCCGTTACTGGCAGCACGTCCGACAGGGGCGGCGGCGCGGTGTCGCTTCTTCTAGGTAAGGGAGACGGTACCTTCCAGAATGCCGTGTCGTATGGCACCGGCAACGACCCGTTTGCGGTGGTAACCGCCGACTTTAACCACGATGGGTCGCTCGATCTGGCGTTCATCAACGGAGACGTTAACCGCGTCTCCGTTCTCTTGGGGAACGGCAACGGCACATTTCCATCGCATGCTGACTATCGCTGCGGCAACGCGCCAGTTGCCGTAGCTGTGGGAGACTTCAACGGCGATGGATGGCTCGACATAGTTGTTGTCAATTCAGAAGACAATACGATATCGATTTTCATGGGTAGACCCGATGGGACGTTCCTGCTCAGCGCAACCTACCCGGTAGGGCTATATCCGAGTGGTGTAGCCATAAGCGACTTCGACGGAGATCGCCATCTGGACTTGGCCGTAACCAATGGGGGCGATAATACGGTTTCCATCTTGCACAACCATGGCGATGGTACGTTCGTGTTGAATGGCACGTATGCGGTTGGCGTCGCGCCCAGTAGCGTTGCCGTCGCCGATTTCAACGGAGATGGCAAACCCGACTTGGCGGTGGCCAACGCGCACGATGACACTGTTTCTATCCTGCTAAACCAGGGCAACGGTACATTTGAAAATTCTGTAACCTATGACACCGGCCCAGGCCCAGCATCCGTGGTCGCGGGCGATTGGAACCGTGATGGCAAGCCCGATATCGCCGTCGCCAACGGAGGGTCTCCCCTCAATGGCATTGGCCCGGGCCTCGTTTCTGTCCTGCTCAACAACGGCGATGGCACGTTTTCCCGCAAGATTGACTACCAGACGGGGCCGTATCCCATCTCCGTGGTGGCGGCCGACTTCCAGGGAGACGGCAAGCTGGATTTGGCCCTGGCCACAAACCTCGACATCTACGGACGTGTATCTGTCCTGGATGGCAACGGCGATGGTACCTTCCAGTCCAATGTCGATTACCAGGGTGGCTTTGGAATCTACTCTCTGGTCGCGGCCGACTTTAACGGAGATGGTAAGCCGGAGCTGGCCGTGGCCAGCAACCTGAATGACACTATGTTCCTGCTTATCCAAAACGGGGATGGACAGTTTCGCGCGCAAGGAACCTATGGAACCGGCAGGGAGCCGGTGGCGGTCGCGGCGGGTAATTTCACGAGAAAGCCCGCAGTCCTCGGAGGCGCCGACGTTGTGGTTGCCAATGTCGCCTCCGGTTCGATTTCAGTTTACCTGAATATTCCGTGGCACAGGCTCAAGTAGCCACGAGCGGCCAGTCAATCCCGTAGTGTTGCAAGTTTCAAATGCAGAACAAGTTTGTCGCCGAGCGTCTGTCGTGCGTCCTTAGGCTGCCAAATCGAAAAGGCTGTCGATGAACTGAATCTGACGAGGAAGATCATCTCCTGCCACCCATCGAACTTGCCCCTTCCGGATCATGTGGACTGCTTCGTAGCCTTGAATCGTTCGCCGAGCCGCCTGGAATTCTCGGAAACCCGGAAACTTGCGATCACGAAACAGATGAGCTTGATACTGCCGGATATGGTCTGGCCCCAAACGATCCGGTGAACGATGGAAATGCTTCGAGAAGTCCTCTATCACATGGATATAGGACCGCACGGTGCTCTGAGAGTAGTTGCGACGCTGGAGCTCGTCCAGCATCATCTGTCGAAGATGGGTCACAAA
>PLQW01000065.1 GCA_003160215.1 Acidobacteriaceae bacterium | reverse complement strand
AACTTTTAGCCGGACACCCTTGGGTCTCCGTAAGCAACGCATCCGTAGAAGGTAAAGTAGCTTTTCGGGTTGTTGGGACGGTCGTAAGAGGCGATTGGGCGAATGTCCAACCGCTCGTTGGGGAATACGGTAAATCCCTCCGCTGGTACTCCTATTGGGGAAAGCTTCCCATTTCTCATCTCCTTGGCGATATGACCCTTAGCGTAGTCCTCAGCGATTTTACACTCCAGTACGGTAGGCGCTGGCCCTGGATCTCCCGCAACGGGCATCCCGCCTGGTACGAGGTTGAGGTAAATGGCTGGAGATGGCCCATAGTTCTTAACCCAAAAAGTGACCTGCAAACCAATGATCCGTTCTTCATTAAGTATGCGAGTAATAGTCGGAGCCTCGGTTATACCCACCCAAGGGCGCTGGCTACGAATCAGAGCTTCGCGCGCAGCCTCATTGGCGCCCTTGGCAGCGTTGGCTGCCTTTCTCATCTCGCACCACTGGAGTCCAGCGAAGATGGTGTACGCAATCAGAAAAGCAAGACCAACAAGTTCTGCCCAAAATTTTACTTTGTCACGCCAATCCTTTTCAGTTTTGCAGGTTATCTGATAGCCGCTTGGGGATGGTGGAATATCCGATTTAGGAATCCGGTCGGCTGGCGGGAATTGTGCTGTGGCTTCGCTGTGCTCGGAGGATGCTGTACCTCCGTAATTTTCGGTTTTATCTTTGCCAGTAGGATTTCCTGACGACATAGGCTTACACTCGACGCATGAAAGCAGAATACATCGAAGGCCCGAAAGCAAGGAAAAAGTTTGAGCGGCAAGGAGTTAGCCAATGATCAAGCGAAACAAAGCGAAACCACAACATCTTGGGGTTGGTGGCGTCAAGTAAATACCCCTATTCTTTAATTCCGCATTCCAGCTAGTGATCACCCTAGCTACTTGCAATCGACCTTGTTGTCCTGCGCGGCAACGATCTGCCACTTGCCATCGCGCTTCAGCCAGGTATCGGTCCAGACCTGGCACATCTTCGCGTCTGGATGGGTCTTGTCTTTGCCGATGGCGTGCTCGCTGCCGTAAATGATTGCCACATCTTCGCCGAAGAAGCGCACCTTAGCATCGTCGAGTGCGCAGCCGTGCGCCGAGCGTGGGCCTTTTTCATCGCGTAGCTCATCGGCCTTGTTGAAGCGCTCGCCGTGAGTGCTCGTGCCCTGAAAATCGTCGGCCAACAACTCAGCGATAACCCCGTTATTCTCACACACTCCTTCGGCCCACTTGCGTTCCATGTTGATCATGAACTTCGCGGTTTTGTCGTCGGGTGTGGCCCAATGGCTTTGCTGCGCATGGGCGGTGATCATAACAACTACAGCGCACATGAGTTGCAGAATTCCGTGACGCATGATTCCCCCGGTATTCGAACACGATAGCAGCTTAGCTCACGGATCGACCGACTCGCACGGCCGAGCCGATGTAATCGAGCTAGGTGAATGGAATTCGTTTTTCGAGCGGGCGCTAGAAGGCGAGCGATTCTTTCACTTCGTGGCGAGATTCTTTGTAAGGTTTTCTGTCTTCCTGAGACTACCTGAATAGGGACGGCTGAGAGCACGAAGCGCAAATCCGACTGTCGGATTCCAGTCTGGCGGCTTCGATTTCTTTGATAGCCGGATCTTCCCTGATTCAGGAGAGAAAAAATGACTTTTGCAAATCGACTCAAGGCCGCTGAAAACCTGCCCGTCTTATCGACGAAAACTTTCCCGTCAAGTTCCCGTCTGACATTCGGCTTGAAGCCCGTTTTTGTCGGACCCAACGGTCTGCGGGCCGGCTGGCGGATGCTCATGTTTCTCGCTTTGTTTGGCGTCCTATTTGGAAGTTTCGTTCTCATCCGAGCAGGCGGGCCTCAAGGTTTGAGGGAGCAGTACAGGAACCAAGGCCACATTACGGTCACGCCGCTTCTGATGGGAGGGTCGGAAGCGATCGCCTTGTTGTTTCTCTCCATTGCTGCGCTGGTCATGGGCAAACTGGAGCATCGCAAATTCAGCGAATATGGTCTGCCCCTGCGGAAGGCCTTAGGAAAGGATTTCTGGATCGGGTCTCTCTCGGGCTTTCTGGCGATCAGCAGCACGCTGCTGGGAATGTTCCTGCTGCGCGGGTTCCGGGTTACCGGGTTGGCTCTTCACGGGACGGCAATTTTGTCCGCGCTCATCGCGTGGGGCATCGCATTCCTCCTGGCCGGACTGGTTGAAGAATTCCTTTGTCGCGGATACCTGCAGTACACGCTTGCTTCCGGAATCGGTTTCTGGCCGGCAGCATTCGTGATGTCCGGCTTGTTCGCCTTCGGGCACTCCTTTAATTCGAACGAGACCGCAGTGGGCGTCGTGGCGACCGGTTTGTTCTCGCTCCTCTTTTGCCTGTTCTTGCGAAGGACCGGAAATCTCTGGATCGCGGTCGGCTTTCACGCAGCCTGGGACTGGGAACACGACAATGATCCCAATCCCAGGCAGAATCGTCCTAGTGACAGTATCCGCCTGGGGTCCTACCGTCCAATTTGAATTCAGAGATAACCAGGGTTCCGCGCCAGTCATCCTTCTGCACAAGAACAAAAGGGGCCACTGTTTCGCATCAAACGACGTCCGTCGACACTGCTTGATGGCTCTCAGCCCGACCACTGGGTCCGACGAAGGTCCTTCCAGGGACGGCCATCCGCGTAGCGCTCGGGATTCAGGGTCTTCGAACGAGGGTCTTCCGCGGTGTCGAGCTGGAGGACCATCCATTTCGGATACGGAACGCCCGGATCCGACGCCGCGTCCAGGAGCCGGACGTCGTCGTCCGAGAGCTGAAGGTCTACGGCACGGATGTTGTCCTCCAGTTGCTCGGCCTTGCGGGCACCGACGATCACGCTGCTGACCGCCGGCCGTCCGAGCACCCACGAGAGCGCCACACGGGCCGGGCTTGCGTCATGCTGACCCGCCACCTCCTTCAGCACCTCCACCACGCGGTAGCCCATCTCCTTGTCGAAGGGCACGAACGAACCTGCCTCCGCGAATCGTGTGCCGGCAGGAGCTGGGTTGGCGCGGCTGTACTTGCCGGTGAGAAACCCGCCGGCAAGCGGGCTCCAGGCCAAAATACCGATGTTGTAGTACTCGGCGAACGACTGGAACTCGTATTCGAGACCCCGACCGACGAGGCTATAGTGCATCTGCGCCGTCACGTATTTCTCCAATCCCAGGCGCTCCTGCAGCATAACCGCAGTGGCCGCCTGCCATGACATGAAGTTGGAGAACCCGATGTAGCGGACCTTCCCCTGGCGCACAAGATCGTCGAGGGTTCGCAGTGTCTCCTCGAGCGGCGTGTTGCTGTCCCATCCATGCACCTGGTACAGATCGATGTAATCAGTCTGCAACCGTCGGAGACTGCCATCGACTTCGCGCATGATGTTCACGCGGGTTGCGCCGCTGCGGTTGAAATTCTCGCTCATGGGGAGCCGGACTTTGGTGGCCAGAACGATCTCGTCCCTGACGCCTTTCAAAGCATTACCCACCAGTGTCTCGCTTTCCCCTAGGCTGTACACGTCTGCGGTGTCGATGAAATTGATTCCCTTGTCCAGGGCTACCTTCACCATCCGCGTTGTGTCCTCCTGACCGAGGTTGCCCATGTTCATCTTGCCGCCGAACTGCATCGTGCCAAGTGCCACCTCGCTAACGATGAGCCCGGTATTCCCCAGTTTCCTATACCTCATCTCCCATTCTCCCTTCGCTGCGTGCGAAAACTTGCTATACCGATTGTGAATTCGCCCCAATTCCTAGAGTTGATTTGCGAAGCTCTCTCTCCGTGCAGTAAGCAACGAGGAGTCGTTTTCCCCGTTTCTGATCGGGCGACACCGTTTCGTTGCCGCGAGTGCCGCCGCACTTTTGTTCGCTCTTTTCGCTTCTTGAATCGATAGCGCGTCTATACAAAGCATTTATGGTACCATTCACTCCCTGGTGGTTCCGTACGCCGTAAGATTGCCATATCTCCCGCGACCTCTTCAACTAGCGAGTCACGGGCTATGGTGGGTGGGGGGCAAATAGGAAGTTGGCCGGAAACCGTCTTTGTGCTACCGATATTCACCGTCGAAACTTCCCTGACCCAGGTCCTCGCGGTACGCCCATCCAAAATTTCCGAATCCCGGCTTTACCTCTGGTATTCCAACTTCTTAAATGTGGAACCTTCGTGGCTTTCCTGCAAAGCGCTAACGGTTATTGCACGCGACAAGAGGTGACGCAGCATGGCAGACAAGGCAGACTTCAAGATTATCCATGACGCGCGAAAAGCTGTGTCAAGGCGCGACTTCATCAAAGGGGTCATCGCCAGCGGCGCGGCAGTTTCCTCGGCAGGCTACCTGTTCCGAGCCTCATCTCTTCTACATGGTCAGCAGTTGGCTGCAGGTGGGGGCGAACGGCTGCTTACTCTCAATATCAACGGTCAGCAGCGTCGCGTCGATGTCATGAAGCAAGAGACGTTGGCGTGGACGCTGCGCCACAAACTGGGACTCACCGGAACGAAACTGGGATGCGACCGAGCCGAATGCGGCTCCTGCACTGTTCTTATCGACGGCGTGCCGCACTATTCGTGCTCGGTGCTGACATACACAGTCCGTGACAGAAGAGTTCTTACCATCGAAGGGCTGGCGAGCCCCGACGGCACGCTGCACCCAGTCCAGCAAGGCGTCGTCGATGAACAAGGCTTCCAGTGCGCCTTCTGCATGCCGGGCTTCATCATGGCGGGGGTGGCATTCCTGAAGACGAATCCCAATCCCACGCGGACCGAACTGGCGCAGGGCCTGTCGGGCAATCTGTGCCGGTGCCAGGACTACGACAAGATCCTGACCGCGATGATGCGTGGTGCAGAGAACATGAGGAGGGCGAGCCGTGCCTGATAAACCTGATAAATCTCTCGGCACCACCGAGCGTGTGTACGGAGCAGGGCGCAAGCTGATCGGCAAGAACTACCAAACGCCCGACCTATATGCGAAAGTGACTGGGCAGGCAAAGTATGCCGAGGACTATCACGCCGAAGGCATGCTGTTCTGCAAGCTGTTGCTGAGCCCAATGCCGCACGCACGCGTAAAGCACCTTAATCTAAGCCATGCGCTTGCAATGCCCGGCGTGAAAGCGATTCTCACGGCCGACGAGCTCCCGCCTCCAGCCGATACCCTCACCGACAATGGTACGGTGATTCGAGCCAACCCAAAGAGCGAGCGGGGACTCAACATGGAACCGCTCTACCAGGGTGAACCGATTCTGGCCGTCGCCGCAGTCGACGAACTCACTGCCGCTGAAGCGATTGAAAAGATTCGAATCGAGTTTGAGCCGCTGCCCTTCGCCATCGATCCGCTTGCGACCTTGCGCCCCGGAGGCCCCAATCCGAGAACGGACGGAAACATCTGGGTGCAGTCTCCGACGCCGGCGGCTGTGGCGGGAGCTCCACCGCCGGCCCCGCCGCCTCCCACGATCGGCGTGCTCAAGTGGACCGAGGCGGACTTCGCGGAGGAAAAGCAAGGCCGTCTGCCGATGGGGAAGACGCCCGACGAATGGTCGTACGGTGACCTACAAGCGGGCTTCCAAAGCGCCGCGCTGGTCCTCGATGAAACCTTCGTCACACCAGACACGAGCCACCAGACCCTCGAGACCCGCAGTGCCCTGGCTTACTGGCAGAACGGAAAGGTCTACGTTCACACCGGGACGCAGAGCACCGCGCAAACCGTGCCTGCTATCGCGAGATGGTTGAACATCGACGTGAGCAAAGTCGTCCTCATCAGCGAATACACAGGGGGCGGCTTCGGCAGCAAGATCACAGCCGGCGTGTCACTGATTATTCCGGCGCTGTTGTCGAAGAAGGCCAACGCACCGGTGATGATGCGGATCAGCCGCGAAGAGGAAAACTTCATTGGCCGTGCGCGGCCCAGCCTGATGGGGCGGATGAAAGTCGGCTTCGCAAAGGACGGCCGCATCATCGCGCTTGACATGTTCGTTATCTCCAACAACGGTCCCTACGACGCAAACGGCGATGCCCCGACATCGGGCCGTATCGTGTCGCTCCTGTACCAGCCTCAAGCCATGCGCTGGCGTGGAGTCACGATTCTGACGAACACGCCCCCGCGGAGCGCGCAGAGCTCGCCAGGCGGCATGCAGGGCATCATAATCATGGAGCCGATCATCGCGAAAGCTGGGCGTAAACTCGGGATCGACCAGGTCGCCATCCGCCGAATCAATTGTCCGGAGGGCAAGGCGCCATTCGGAGCGGCGGTGCAGGGGCAGAGGCCGCACGCCACCAGTGCGTTCCTCAAGGAAGCGCTCGACCGGGGGGCGGAACAGTTTAAATGGAGCGAAAGGGTTTCACGCACACCGAAGCGGATAGGTACCAAGGTGCGCGGCGTCGGCGTCTCGCTCAGTTGTTTTGTCGGTGGCACGATCGGCTTCGATGGCATTCTGATCATCAAGCCCGATGGCCGAGTAGCCTTCCAATCTGGAATCGGCAACCTGGGGACGGAATCGGTGATCGACGTTCACCGTGCCGGCGCCGAGGTTTTGGGAATACCGTGGGAGAAGTGCGACGTTATATGGGGCGACTCGTCGAAAAACCTTCCTTTCACCTGCGTTTCCGGGGGCAGCCAGACGACCCACGCAATGACACGCGCAGCACACGCAACCGCGATGGACGCCAAGAAGAAGCTCCAGGAAATCGCGGCGAAGAAACTCGGCGGCAAGCCAGAGGCTTACGATGTCGCCAACGAGCGCGTATTCCGTAAGGGTGGAGGCGCCAGCATGACTCTGGCGCAGGCTGCGCAGTACGCCGTTCAATTGGGTGGCATCTACGATGGCCATGAAACATCCCCCGACCTCCACAAACTCACGAAGGCATCCGTAGCGGCGCTTGCTGGACAAGGTTTAGTGGCAGCCGCCAAGGACAATTACCCTCGTGACGGCACGACATTTTCTTACGTTGCCAGCTTCGCCGAGATCGAGGTTGACGTTGAAACGGGCAAGTATTACATCGTGGATTTCCTTGCCTACGCCGATGTAGGGTCGGTAATTCATCCCCGAGCGCTTGGTGGCCAAGTGCTCGGCCGCTCCGTTCTAGGCATTGGACATGCGATTGGCCAGAAGTGGGTGTACGACCCTCACTACGGCGCCATGCTTTCGACGCGCTTTTACCAGAACAAGCCGCCAACAATATTGGACGTGCCCGTAGATATGCAATGGGCGGCGCTCGATATTCCGGATCCGGAGACACCAGTCGGGGCTCGCGGCGTGGGCGAGCCGCCCGTTGGAGGCGGGTGTGCCTCCATCTTAAACGCGCTTTCGGACGCCCTTGGTGATGAGATTTTTCAGCGCGCGCCCGTCAACGCTGACACCATAGTCACTTCGCTCGAAGCGGGACATCCCATGCAACATCCCTTAATGGCGCACATTTAGTGGCGATGCAAAAGGAGAGGCCATGGCTGTAATCCGAGACGTCATGCCGGCTTTTGAGCTGGCTCAGCCGAACTCAATCTCTGACGCGCAAAAACTGCTCGAGCAGCAGGGCGAGGACGGCTGGGTGCTGGCCGGAGGCATGGATAGCTTCGACTGGCTCAAGGACCGCATCAAGAAACCGAAGGTGGTAGTTGATTTGAGCGGGATCGCGGAACTCAAGGGAGTTCGGGCCACCCCCGACGGCATCGAGATCGGAGCGATGACCACGCTGACGGAAGTAGTCCTGCATCCCGTCATCAGAGAGAAGTACAAGCTGCTGGCGGAGAGCGCGGAGCTAGTGGCGTCTCCGCAAATCAGAAACCAGGGCACAATCGGCGGCAACGTATCCCAGGACGCGCGCTGCTGGTACTACCGCGCAGGCTGGCCGTGCTACCGCGCCGGCGGGAACATCTGCTATGCCGACACACCAGAGGGCCGCAACCGCGAGCACGCGATTCTGCATGCGGACCGCTGCGTGGCGGTGAATCCTTCTGACACTGCTCCCGCACTTATCGCGCTCGACGCCAAATTCGTGATTCGCACTTCCAAAGGTGAGCGCGTAGTGGACGCCGAGGACTACTTTCTCGGCCCTGATATTGACATCACGCGACTACACATCCTGCGCCCCGGGGACCTACTGACGGCCATTCGTATTCCTTCGACCTGGGCCGGTGCGCAATTCTATTTTGAGAAGGTACGAGACCGGAATGTGTGGGACTTTCCGCTGGTGAACGTCGCCTCAGCCATGGTGGTGTCAAGTGGCAGCATTGAGCGAATCCGCATAGCGGTGAACGGCGCCGCCGCTCGTCCTCTACGTTTGAAGGGTGTCGAAGACGCGGTCCGGGGCAAACCACCGAATGCAACAACCGGAGAAATGGCGGGGAAACTGGCGGTGCAGGGTGCGGTCCCCTTGCAGTTCAACGCCTACAAGATCCCGCTGATGAGAAACCTGGTGAAGCGCGCCATTGGAGGCGTGGAGGAGGCAACATGGACCCCCTACAATGGGCAATAGATCCGTGGGAAAAAACTGTCCCCATCCACATTGCGTGGTTCTTGATATGGGTGGCGGTGATCGCGGGATTGCTCTTCATTATCGTACATGCGATTTACGCGCGGTATTTCGCGAAACCTAAGCAGTTTGGGCCCGATGCTGCTCCCGTAGTCCCCGCCCAGATCCCCGAACACGTCCCGCGGCACTCGCTGACTGCCCGTGCATTTCACTGGATCATGGCGGTTGCCATGTTCACGCTGCTGTTTACCGCTTTCTTGCCGAAGCTAGGTCTTCAGTTTGACTGGGTTACGTACCATTGGATCGCCGGAGCTGTGCTGACCCTTTCCATTATGTTTCACATCATCCATGCCTCGTTCTTTATGGACTTCTGGTCGATATGGCCTGACCGGATTGACCTGCGGGACGCGCGCAGAAGGACGCTGCGGTTCATGGGAAAGCCCGCGCCACCGCCGGAGCGGTTTGCCAAGTATCCGCTGGAAAACAAGCTCTACCATGCCGCCATCATCGCCGCAGGTCTGTCGGCAATCGTGACCGGCGTTTTCATGATGTTTCGCGTTCGTACGATCTTCTTTCCCCGAAATCCGTATCTCTTCAGCGACATGACTTGGGGGATGATGTACGTGCTGCACGGGCTGGCAGGCGTCGGATTGATCGCGTTGATCATGATGCACGTCTACTTCGGGCTCCGGCCGGAGAAGCGCGCGATCACGAAATCAATGATTTTCGGCTGGATGGACCGAGACTTTTATCTGAAAGAGCACGATCCAGCACGATGGCCGGTCGAAACCTCTGCAGTCGAAACTTCTGCGCCACCTGCGAGGTCCCAGGGAGCGCGGACCGAGGGGTTAACCGATGCTGGCTGAGATCTGGAATCGCTGTGAGGCTGTGGAAGAGTGTTACGAATTTATGCTGGCCTATGCGGCCCAGGGGCTGCCCAGTGACCAAGGCAGCGAATCGGGTGGACAAGTCCGTGAGTTCCTGCATCGCGCCGTGAAAGCCCTGGCGGGGCTTTCCGAGACTTGTGCGCTGGCAGTTAAAGAAGAGGGTCTTGAGCCAGCCGACAAATACTTGGCGTTCTTTGCGGTGCTCGATCGCGACGCTCGCGATTCTCTTGCCGCCATTGAGCTGGTNNGCTTCCATCCATCTCCGCGCGCTGCTCACCGACTTGTTTCTAGTGGGAGAGATCGTGAGGAAGCAAGACAAACCGGCGGGGCAGATGGTCGCGAGCGAAGGCGAATGAAGACAGTGAACCGCGATTCACGGCTACCGCGTTTTGCGTCTCCCGCCGTGCTCAGTGCTTCATTCGCGGTCCAGAAACCTTAGTGCTGTATCGGACGCGCCCCAAACACAGTGAGTGTGCGGGTGGGGTCGGCGCCGTGAGGCGCGTCCGATACAGCGGTTTGAAGGAAGCCGCCCCTGGGGAGGCGATTATGCGGGTAGTGTTGCAAGTTTGAAATGCAGACAAGTTTGTCGCCGAGCGTCTGTCGTGCGTTCTTAGCCTGCCAACTCGAAAAGGCTGTCGATGAACTGGATCTGCCGAAGAAGATCATCTCCTGCCACCCATCGAGCTTGCCCCTTCCGGATCATGTGGATTGCTTCATAGCCCTGAATCGTTCGCCGAGCCGCCTGGAATTCTCGGAAGCCCTGCTTGGCGTTCACTCGACGTTTGATGGCTCGATGATCCTGTTCCAGAATGTTGTTTAAGTACTGCACGGGTCGGTGTCGACAGCGGTTGCGCAGCGTCCCTTCCTTCTTAGTGTCGGAGATCGCGGAGCTGTAAATCGGTGCCAGGTCGGTGTTGATCACTCGAGGTTGGGGATGGGATCGATCGCCGAGCGCCTTGCGAAACAGCCGCTTGGCAGTATCTGCGTCACGCAACGCTGACAGCAAGAAATCGATGGTGGCA
>PLQW01000124.1:40759-62730 GCA_003160215.1 Acidobacteriaceae bacterium | reverse complement strand
TAAGAGCTAAGAGCTAGGAGCTAGAAGCCAAGTGCTAACGGCTAAGTGCCAACGGCCAAGTGCTAACCACCATCCCGCCCTTCCCGATTTGATCTTCCCGCACATTTTCCTTCCCCAACCAGGAAACCGTCGAAACCCTGATTTGACGGGCACTTAGACTTATATCCGGCGGGACTGAGTTTCATTCTGAAACTGCGGCGACGGCAGCCGCGGTTTCGGATTCGTAGCGATTCGGAAAATTCCCAAAAGAATCAACGCTTAAGCGCGATCGGAGTTTTGGCAGCAGCCGTGCTTTATACAGATACGTTTGCAATCCGAAACCAAGCGAATCTGGATCATGAACATGGCCACCCACAACCCGATCGGCAGCGTTACGCAAATGCAACCCTTGGCGAACCAACTCGATCGCTTTCCGATCGCAGGCGACGACGAAACCAGCCAGATGTCCTCCGCCGGGCAAGGGCGCGAGGAGTGCGATCCGGGAAACCGGCGCTCCTCGCGCCCCTTCAGCGGCGACTGCGCCGACCTGGTGCATGAGCTGGCGAACACCACGACCGCGGTGCTGATGAATGCCCAGGTGCTGGGATGGAAACTGCCTCCCTACAGCCGCTTGAAGCGGCCGGTGCGGGAAATCGAGCGCAACGCGCAGCGTGGCGGGGAATTGATGAGGCGGCTGCTGAGCCGCTTGGCGACAGGCGCCACTGACCCGGCAAGCGAAGATGGGCCATGCGTGCCTGCCCCCGGGTTGGGGTTGACGAATACGGTGACGGCCCAGGAGCCGGGCGTTGACTCCCGGAGTGCGGCGAACCTGCCGCCCCGGACGAGTTCCCACCCGGCCCCTGGTTTTTCCTCAGCCGCGGAAATTGAACTCACATCACGATGTGATGGGTGCACTAGCACGTTTCCCAAAAAGGGATGATGGTAATGAGTACTAGAGCCCAAATCAATTCGGTGCCGCCACTTGGGGACGGCTTGGCCGAAGAAGGGATGTCCCACGTGCATGCCGTTGAGACAATGGCAGTTAGCGAAACCAGTTGCGAAGCTAAAGGCCTGAACCTGTTGATCGTCGACGATGAGCGCTCGATGCGCGATTCATGCCAGGAAGTCGCCCACTCGCTGGGGTTTAACAGCCAGGTGGCCGATACTCCGGAACACGCCTATCAGGTCCTGGAAACCAGCAGTACGGATGTCGTGCTGCTCGATCTTCGTCTGCCGGGCAACAGCGGTCTGGAGGTTTTGCGCGAGATCAAGCAGCGCCATCCCGAGACCCTGGTGATTGTCATGACCGGCTTTGCCACGGTGCAATCGGCGGTGCAGGCGATGAAGCTGGGGGCCTATGACTACGTTACCAAACCGTTCAACTTCGAGGAACTGCGCCTGCTGCTGGAGCGGGCCTCAGCCCACCTCAAGCTCACCGCCGAGAACCGCCTGTTGCGGGAACAGGTGAAGTCGAAGCACGGCTTCGGTTCGCTGGTGGGGCACGCGCCGGAGATGGAGAAGCTGTACCGCATTATCGCCAAGGCCGCGCACAGCACCCATCCCGTGCTGATTCTAGGGGAGAGTGGGACCGGCAAGGAGCTGGTGGCACGCTCCATTCACTACTCCGGGCCCTTCCGCGACTGTCCCTTTATTCCCGTGGATTGCGGCTCCCTGGTTCCGACGCTGATCGAGAGCGAGTTGTTCGGCTATGTGCGCGGCGCCTTCACCGGCGCGGTGCGGGCCAAAGACGGACTGCTGGCTGCCGCCGAGGGCGGGACGGTCTTTCTCGACGAAGTTGGCGAGCTGCCGGTGGACCTGCAAGCCAAGCTGTTGCGCGCCATCCAGGAAAAAGAAGTGCGTCCGGTGGGCGGCACCCGCGCCATACCCATCAACGTGCGTATCCTGGCGGCCACCAACCGCGACCTGGATGCGGCGGTGCAGCAGGGCACCTTCCGCCGCGACCTTTACTTCCGTTTGAACGTGCTTACCTTGCGCATCCCTCCGCTGCGCGAACGCAAGCAGGACATTCCTCTGCTGATCGGCAACGCGCTGGAACGGATCAACGGCGCGACCGAGATGCAGCACAGCGTTGGGGACGATGCCCTGCGGGCGATGCTCAACTACGATTGGCCGGGCAACGTGCGCGAACTGGAGAATTGCGTGGAACGCGCCTGCACGACCTGCTCTCTTCCCACCATTCACATTGCCGATCTGCCCACGCAGTTGCGCAACTTCCAGGCACAAACCAAGCCGGCGGGCCCGGTCTCCGATCGGGAGATCGTCACCCCCATCGCCGAGTTGGAGAAGCAAGCCATCCTGCACGCCATCGAAGCGCTGCAGGGCGACAAATTGGAAGCCGCGCGCCAGCTGGGCATCGGCAAAACCACGCTCTATCGCAAACTGAAGGAATACGGCTCGGCGCTCTGATGTTCGTCGTCTTACGCGCCAACGCGGCGCGTAGGGGGGCGATCGAGGTAAGCGCCGGACCATGGTTGTTGGACCGATCACCGCCGCCCGCCGGCGCCTCTGGTGAAGTGTGCCCGGCGAAAGGGCGGCAGGGAGGAATGTATGATCCTGCTGGTGAGCACATCGTCTCGCGCCAAGGAATGCGCTGCCGCGCTGGAACAGGGGACGGGACACCCCACCCAGGTGGCCAACTCGGTACCGCACGCGGTTACGCGACTGCAGACCACGGAATACGAAGCCCTGGCGATCGATCAATCGCTGCTGGAGGCCGATTTCCGCGCGCTGGACACCCTGCTGAATCACGCCGGGACCGCCCAGCCGATTTACGTCAACCTGGCCCTGCACCATAACGACCGGGTGGTGCGCGAGGCGCAGGTCGCCCTGCGCCGGGCCGAGAAGGAAAAGCAATGGGCCATGGGAGTGGCGGAGCGGAACTTGCGTAACCAGTTGCGTGGCGAGGTGACCGGCATCCTGCTCACCTCGGAGTTGGCGTTGCGGCAGCCGGCCATCCCCGCCGAGGTGGTGGCCAAGATTCGCCTGGTGCAGGACATGGCCGAGAAGATGCGCTCGCGGCTGCACGTCTTCTAGGCTGCCGAATCGGCTTCGCACAAAAGCTCACGGTAACGCTCGCGCTCTGGAGCTGAAAATCCCGCGAAAGCGGAAGATAGATTCGCGTTGACCACAGAGGCACAGGAAGAAGAACGTTCTCAACACGGAGGACACGGAGATCACGGAGTTAATTCTTGTTTTTCTTTCTTAGTTTTTGTTTTTTCCGTAATTCTTGTTTCTCCTCCGTGTCTCCGTGGTGAAAAAAGATTTTTTCTTCCATAGCCGCACACCCAGCCGATCTCTCGCTTGCGTTTTGTCGAAATTATTTACCACCCTTCGGCTTCGCTCAGGGCAGGCTGCGACACAGAGACACGGAGAAGAAAAGAATTCTTTTTTCACCACCGAGGACACGGAGATCACGGAGTTTCTATGGTTATTTCTTCTCCGTGCCCTCCGTGTTCTCTGTGGTGACAACATTCTTCTCCCTGCCCTCCGCGTTCTCTGTGGTGAGAACATTCTTCTCTGTGCCTCCGTGTCTCTGTGGTTGATTTTCATTTCTCCTAGCGCACTGCCATCACCAGCAGCCTGCGTTCGGTCATGTCTTCAATCGAATAGCGCAGACCTTCGCGGCCCAGGCCCGAGTCCTTCACCCCTCCATACGGCATCTGGTCTACGCGGAAGCTGGGAACATCGCCCGCGATGACGCCGCCCACTTCGAGTTCCTCAAACGCCATCTGGATGAGCCCGGCATCGCGCGTGAACAGCCCCGCTTGCAGCCCGTAAGCCGAGTTGTTGATCTGGCGCAGGGCCTCGGGAAAAAATTCGTAAGGCTCGACCGTCACCAGCGGCGCGAAAGCTTCGGCGCAGTTGACCCGCATTTCGGGGCCGGTGTCGGTGAGCACCGTGGGCTCGATCATGGCCCCGTTGCGCTTGCCGCCGCACAGCAGCTTGGCGCCCCCCTTCACCGCCTCGTCAATCCATTCCGCGACGCGCACAGCGTCCTGCTCGCGGACCAGCGGAGGAACGTCGGTGCTCTCCTGCATGGGATCGCCCAACTTCAACTTGCGGACGCCCTGCAGCAGCAACTCGGTGAATTTGTGGAAAACCGGTTGGTGTACCAGGATGCGCTGCACCGAAATGCACGTCTGTCCTGCATACGAGAAGCCGCCGGCCACGCAACGCTGCGCCGCGTGCTCCAGATCGGCATCGCCATGCACGATGACGCCGGCATTGCCGCCCAGTTCCAGGGTGACGCGCTTCTTGCCGGCGCGCGACTTCAGTTGCCAGCCCACCGCCGCGCTGCCGGTGAAGGTGAGCAGCTTGATGCGGTCATCAGCCACCAGCAGGGCGGCGTTTTCGTTGGACAGCGGCATGACCGCGAACGCGCCCTGGGGCCATCCCGACTCCTGCACAATCTCGGCCAGCAGCAGCGACGAGATGGGCGTTTGCGGCGCCGGTTTCAAGATCAGCGGACAACCGGCGGCCATGGCCGGCGCCACCTTGTGGGCCACCAGGTTCAGGGGAAAATTAAACGGGGTGATGGCGAAGACCGGCCCCAGCGGAAAATGCCGCACCAGGCCCCATCGTCCGCTGGTCGATTCCAGCGTGTCCAGCGGGATGTACTCGCCGTAGATGCGCCCGCTTTCCTCGGCGGCAATCTGGAAGGTATTGATGGCGCGCTCCACCTCGATGCGCGCCGTCTTGATGGGCTTGCCGGCTTCCTGGCAGATGGTGCGGGCAAATTCCTCGCGCCGCGTGGCGATGCCGTCGGCGATCTTGCGCAGAACGCTGGCCCGCTGGTGCGACGTCATCTTGCGCGTGACCTCGAAGGCCCGCACCGCCGACTCGATGGCCACCTCGACGTCTTCGCGCTCCGCCTCCGACACCACCGCCAGCACGCTGCGATCGTAGGGCGAGGTCACCACGGCCTCGCGCCCGTGCGTGCTCCAATTTCCGTTCAGAAAAAATCCGAAGCTGCGAGTGCGAGTAATGGTTTGGCTCATGTTGGATACCTCCGTTGCCACTGAAGGCCTTGCTGGCAAAGATTGTAACGAACTCCTCAATTTTGTCATTCCTGCATTTATTGTCATCCCGACCGAGGACTTTAGTCCGAGCGGAGGGACCTGCTTTTCAGCCGTCAGCTCTCAGCTATCAGCCGTCAGCCAAATCTTGCTGGCCCACTAACCCCTAGCCCCTAACCACTGCTTTACGAGCGGAACCCGAGCGCCTCGGGCGCGAAAGATGATAGCCCACCGTTTCACCGGGTCCCCGGCCCGCGCTGGTGTCGTGCGGGCGCGGAGTCGAAGGACCCCTATAGCTGCGAGAAATCACAGTGCGGCCGCGTGGCGCAGCAACAAGTTTGAGTTGGCTGGTGGCCAAAGGGTTCCTTCGACTCCTCGCTACGCTCGTCGCTCAGGATGACACCGAAGAAAACTACGTGGCTCATGAATAATCCAGACTAGTATGCTACGAAGCGCGGCGAAATGAGATTCCAGATATCCCGGAACAAGTCTCCTTTCGAAGACTATGCCAATTAGAACCTTCGCGGTCGCAGTAGGTGGGTAATTCCAACCTCGTACTACACAGACGGATTCTCACGCGCTGCATGAAATGCTGAAATAGCACGTGCGCGCTGAGGAGTCTTCATCGCGTGAAAATTCTCGAGGTTAACTCCCTGTGTCTCTGTGGTGCCGCGCCTTTTCTGCGATACTAGAGAATGGCTCCGCAGCCGCGAGCCAGACATCATGGACCCAGTCGCAGATCCCAAATCGGTTAAAGTCAACGTCACCACCGGCACCGGCATGGACATCGAGTGGAAGGACGGGCATCGCAGCGTCTATAGCTTTCCCTTCCTGCGCGATGCCTGCCCGTGTGCGCTGTGCGAGGAAGAACGCACCAAGGACGGCCGTCAGCCAGGCGATTCGCTCAAGCCCATCGCCGGGCAGTTGCCCATGTTCAAGGCCGCGGCGCGGCCGACGGAGGTTGAGCCGGTGGGCAAATACGCCATTCGTTTCTCGTGGAACGACGGCCACCAGCACGGCATCTATTCATGGCAGTTTCTGCGCGAGCATTGTCCCTGCGCCGAGTGTAGGGCGCGCCGCGCCATGGATGCTCCCGTCACCAGCAGCAAACCGAATTAATTTTGAGTGCTCCCTACATTGCCGTCGTATCTCAACAATTTGAATCCGCAACAGCGCGAAGCCGTGGAGGCTGTCAACGGGCCGGTGCTGATCCTCGCGGGAGCGGGCAGCGGCAAGACGCGCGTCATCACCTATCGCATCGCCCACCTGATTGACGGCATTGGCGTGCCGCCCGACTCCATCTTGGCGGTCACCTTTACCAACAAGGCTGCCTCTGAAATGGCCGGTCGCGTGGAGTCGCTGGTGGGCGCCCGCTCGCTAGCCAAACCGCTGATTTCCACCTTCCACTCGTTTTGCGTGCGCCTGCTGCGTCGCGACATTCAAGTGCTGCAGATCGGCGGCAAAGGCTACCGCAAGGATTTCGTCATCTATGACGAGGCCGACCAGCAAAACGTGGTGAAGGCCGCCATGCGCCGTCTTGGGATCGATGACAAGCAGTTGACCCCACGCAACGTGCTCTCGCGTATCTCGTGGGCCAAGAACCATATGCTCGATCCGCAGGAGGTTTACCTGGAATCGGGTGACCCTAAGACCGAGCGCGTGGCCCATATTTACGAGGTGTATAGGCAGGAGCTCGCAAAGTCGAATGCCCTCGATTTCGACGACCTGCTGCTGTACGCCGTGCGCGTGCTGAAAGCCTCAGGCGAGACGCGCGAGCGTTACAACCGCCGCTATCGCCACATCCAGGTGGACGAATACCAGGACACCAATCGGCCGCAATACGAATTAATGCGCATGCTCGCCGGCAGCGAACACGATGTTTGCGCCGTAGGCGACGAAGACCAGAGCATTTACTCCTGGCGCGGCGCCGACATTCGCAACATTCTGGAGTTCGAGCAGGACTTTCCCGAGGCGCGCATCATTCGCCTGGAGCAGAACTACCGCTCCACGCAGAACATTTTAGAGGCCGCCTCTGTAGTGGTATCCCACAATGTCAGACGCAAAGGCAAGACCCTGTGGACCGCCCGGAGTGGCGGGGCACAAATCGGCTTCTACGAGGCCCCGGACGGCGAAAATGAGGCCCTTTTTGCGGCAGACTACATTGCCAAGTATCTTCGGCAAGTGGGAAGTGAAGGCCGGGAAACGCCGCGGGCAGCGGTTCTATACCGGACCAACTCGCAATCGCGCCTGGTGGAAGAGGCGATGCGCCGCTATCAGTTGAACTACCACGTTGTGGGAGGCTTTAGTTTTTACGAGCGCGCCGAGATCAAGGACTTGATCTCGTATCTCAAAGTCCTACAAAATCCCGACGATTCCATCGCAGTCCAACGCGTGATCAACACGCCGACGCGCGGAATCGGCAAGAACACCCTCGAAACCATCGAGCGTATTGCGCTGGAGACGGGAACTTCCATGTGGGGTGCGATCAACGAGGTACTCCAGCGACAGCTCCTTGCCCCGCGGGCGCTGTCGGCGCTCAAGAGTTTCAAAGAGCTGATCGACGACGCCCGGGCCATGCACCTGGGGACGTTCCGAGAACGAGTAGAAGATACCGCCGCGCCAACTGCGCTCGAAGCTCCTTCGATTGCCGATGAAGAAGATTTGCAGCACGACATCGATTTCTCGCCCGCGGATTTCGAAACCGCGGGAGCCATGGAGTTTGCGCCCGAGACATTCGCAGACGCTGGCACCGGCGAGAACGCGACTGCTAAAGCAGGTGACGAACAGGTCGAAGGCTTCCGCGCGCCGGGCGATCCCGCATCCACAGCCGAGCTGCTGAAGTTCCTGATCGACCGCACGGGCTACATCAAGCAGCTTGAGCAGGAGGACACGCCCGAGGCGCTGGCCCGCATCGATAACTTGCACGAACTGGTGAACGCGGCCATGGACTCACGCGATCGTGGCGAGACGCTGAATGAGTTTCTCGACCACGCCGCACTGGTCAGCGATGCCGACGATTATGACGAGAACTCGCGCGTCACCTTGATGACCTTGCACGCGGCCAAGGGACTGGAGTTTCCGCTGGTGTTTCTGATCGGGTTGGAGGAGGGCCTGTTTCCTCATTCACGCACGCTGCTTACGCCTGACGACATCGAAGAAGAACGGCGACTGTGCTATGTCGGCATGACCCGCGCCATGGACACGCTCATCGTGTCGCGCGCGCGCTATCGGCGCCGCTACGGGACCGACATGCCTGAACCCAGCGTGGCATCGCGGTTTCTGGAGGAAATTCCTCAGGCGCTGCTTCAGGACCTGGGATCGCCGCGGCGGCCCGCGCATACGTCGAGCAGAGATTATTCGACTGGCAAACATTACGCCTACGAAGATGAGGATCAACGCCCGGTCCACGACCGTCGCGAGAAGCCGCAACGCACCCAATATAGCGGGCCAGCCTACAACTCCATCGATAACATCGCCGAGTTCTTCGCCTCGCGCGGGAAGAAGTTTTCGCGGCCAAAGGTCGAGATTTCCCAGCCGGCCGGGCGCACTGGATTCCGGCCCGGACAACGCGTCCGTCATCCAAAATACGGTGAAGGCACGGTCTATAAACGCGAGGGAGACGGGGAAGACGCGAAGATTACGGTACAATTTCCTAGATTCGGTTTGAAAAAGCTGGTCGAGAAATACGCCCAACTGGAAAAGGCGTAAGCCCCTTCAATAAAGGAACGCAGAATTCATGGCAAATACCAAGAGCATTACCGACAAGATAGAACGCAAGAAGGTGAAGCGCACCGCGCGCAAGAAAGCCGCCCCGAAAGCGCCTCGCACCTATGCCCGCGGCTCGGCGAAGCGGAAGGTGAAGAAGCTGGCACGCGGGCAGTCGAAGCGCTAATTCGCGGCCGCTGCTGTCAAGACGAAGGCTCCAGTCCGTTCACCGGGCTGGAGCTTGTTTTTGCTGCAGGCGAAAAGCAGAGCAGAAATCTTCATCTGTCCATGCTGAGCGACGAGTCCGGTCGCGATTGGACGAGGAGTGGAAGGACCCCTGTCACCGCAAGAAATCACAGTGTGGCCGCCTGGCACAGCAACAAGTCTGAGATTGTTTGCGGGCATAGGGGTCCTTCGACTCCTCGCTACGCTCGTTGCTCGGGTTGACACCCCAAGAAGTACGTGCGGTCCCTCCGCCCGCATAGGCTCTCCGCACTTTGTCTCGATGCTATCCTCTTGAGGTCCTGACAGAGCAATCCTATGCCTGAACGACTCCGCGCTTCCGACTTCCGCTTCATCGCCATCTGCCTCGCGATGCTGGCCGGTACGGTCTGGTTTTCTGTCCGCAATTACCACTACGCGTTTCCCGAGGCCTCCATTGACTTTCGCGTGAACCGGCAAGGCGCGTTGTCGCTGGCCGGGAAGTTTCTCAGCGATCGGGGCTACCGCGTCGCCGATTATCGCGAGGCGTCGCGCTTCAGCTTCGACGACCAGGCCAAGACGTTTCTCGAACGCGAGGTTGGCCTGGAGCGCGCCAATCAGATCATGGGGTCGCGTCTTCACCTGTGGCGCTGGTCCTACCGCTGGTTCCGTCCGCAGCAGAAAGAGGAATACCGCGTCGACGTCACCACTCGTGGAGAAGTTGTCGGTTTCGAACACCAGGTCCCCGAGGCCGCCGCGCGGCCCAGCCTCACCCCCGAGCAGGCGCGGGCCATGGCGGAAGAATTCCTCGGCAAAGAGTTCCACCGCGATCCGGCGACGCTGGAGTTCGTCGAGGGATCGAGCGTTACTCGCCCCGCGCGCACCGACCACGTCTTCACCTGGAAGGAGCGCGACTTCAACCTCAAGGACGCAACCTACCGCGTGGAAGTGACCATTCTTGGCAACGAGCCGGGCGGGTACAGCGAGTATCTCAAGGTGCCCGACCAGTGGTCGCGCGATTATGAGCGGTTGCGCTCCAAGAACGAGGTGACGCAGTACGTCGATACCGCAGTGGTTTTGTTTCTGTTCGTGGGCATGATGGCAACCATCGCGATGCGGGTGCGGCGGCACGACGTGAAGTGGGGCCGCGCAGCATGGGTAGGCATCATAGGCGGCGTGCTCTCGTTCCTGGCTAGCTGGAACGGGTTCCCTCTGCGCGAGTTCGGCTATCCCACAACAGATTCCTACGGCAGCTTCGTGGCGCGCCAGTTGCTGCAAAGCGTACTCGCAGCCATCGCCGCGGGTGGCCTGCTGTTTGTGCTTACCGCGGGAGCCGAGCCGCTCTACCGCTCGGCCTTCGGCGGCAAGATCTCGCTGGGCAACCTGTTCCGTCCGAGCGGGCTGCGCACCAAGAGTTTCTTCCTCGGCACCATTCTGGGGCTCTCGCTGACCGGCGCCTTCGTCGCTTACCAGATCGCGTTCTACATGCTGGCCTACCGTTTCGGAGCGTGGTCGCCGGCGGACGTACCCTACTCGGATCTGCTCAATACGCGCTTCCCGTGGGCGTTCGTTCTTTTTGGCGGCTTCTTCCCCGCGGTTTCCGAGGAGTTTCTCTTCCGCATGTTCGCCATCCCATTCCTGCGGAACCTGGTTCGTTACACGATTGCCGCGCTGATTCTCGCGGGCTTCATGTGGGGTTTCGGCCACGCCGCATATCCGCAACAGCCGTTCTACATTCGCGGCCTGGAAGTGGGAATCGGCGGAATCGTGCTGGGCGCCATCATGTTGCGATGGGGAATCCTGCCTACGCTGGTGTGGCACTACTCCGTGGATGCGATGTACAGCGCGCTGCTGTTGCTGCGGTCGCAAAGCCTTTACTTCAAGCTCTCCGGTGCGGCCAGCGCCGGCATCATGGTTCTGCCCGTTCTGATCGCGCTGGCGGCGTACCTGCGACGGGGCGGCTTCGAGCCGGAAACGGGGCTCACGAATGCCAGCGAGACGGCGGCAGCAGAGCTGGCAAAACCGGCGGAAGAGGCCGCACAAGTCGCAGCCGCTCCCGAATCCACCCTCGAATGCCTGCCTCTTACCACCCGCCTGCGCGTCGCCGGCGTCGTGGTCTTCGCGCTGGCGATGCTTTCGCCACTTATGCACGTGGACCGCTTCGGCGCATCCCCTGGCTACAAAGTCGGCGCGGAACAGGCGCGCGCCTCAGCCGACGCCTTCCTCCGGCAGCAGGGCATGGAAACGAATGGCTACCGCTACATCGCATTTCCGGCTAGCCACTGGAATGCCGACGACGCTTTGGCGGGCAAATACATCCTGGAACGCCAATCCTCGCGCGCGGCTGCGGAACTTTTCGAGCGCAACCGCCCCTTGCAGCACTGGCTTGTGCGCTATTACCGCTCGCTCGACAAGGAAGAGGCCGTGGTTTCGGTGCACCCCGAAACCGGCAAGGTACTGAGTTTCGATCACGCCATTCCCGAGGACCGCCCAGGCGCCGACCTCGCTCCCGAACGCGCGCGCCCCATCGCCGTCGCTTTCGCGTCCGCAATGGGGTGGGACTTGGGCGCCATGGACCTGAAAGAGTCCAGCTCCGAGAAAATGAAAGCGCGCCGCGATCACACCCTGGTGTGGGAGGCGAGGCCGGGCGACCCTCGCAATGTCGACGAAGCTCATTTTCGCGTGACCATTGAGGTGGCGGGCGACCGGGTGGTTTCGCTTCGGTCGGGGTGGAAGATCCCGGAAAATTACTCCCGCGCGCGGTCGCGCCAGAATGCTCTCTCGATTGCTCTGCTCACGCTGCGTATCGCGTTCGCCAGCTTCCTCGGGGGCGCCGGACTGTGGCTGCTGGTCCAAACGATCCGCAAGGGCTTGGTGAATTGGGGCCGCGCCATCCGGCTCGCGATACCGGTTGCGCTGATTGGCCTCCTCGGGCAGTTATTGACCATCCAACTTGCGTTCAAGGGCTACGACAGCGCCATTCCCCTTGGGACCTTTAAGGCGACGATGTGGATTGGCCTCACCATAAGCCTGATCGTCAGCTTCCTGATGTACACCGCGATGTCTGGCCTGTTGACGTCTTTCTACCCAGAGAGCCTCGCTACCCTGCGCGCTGCCGGCCGCAGATTGTGCGGCCCGGATGCGGCCGTGGCGATGTTGCTCGCGGTCGGCATCGTGGTGCTGCTGAACCAACTCCAAGCCCTGCTGATGGATCGCTTCCATACGCGGGCGCTGTTCGCCATCGGTAGTCCAGACATGATCGTGAGCGCCACGCCCGCCGTGTCGGTGATCGCATCGGCGCTGGGTAGCGCGCTGCTCTATGCGGCGGGCCTCGCAGTCGTCGTGCAACTCGTCGGGCTGCTTCCGAAGCGCTGGCTGGCCATCCCGGCCGGCCTGCTGGCGGCCGCCGCCTTCACTTCAGGAGACGTCCGCACCGTAGGCGAATTCGCCTTGCAGTATTGTGTGGCACTGGCTGGTCTGGTCTGCGCGGTGGTCTTCTGCCTCTACTTTGCCCGCCACAACTATCTGGCCTACGCGCTGGCATTCCTGGCAGTGTCGTCGCTTCGCAACGGCATGATGCAACTGTTGGCGCAGCCCAATCCAAGGCTGCAACTGCAAGGCTGGATCGTCATTGCCGTGCTGGCAGCCGCGCTGGTCTGGGCCCTCCTGCCCGCCGTGAGGCGCGCCCCAGCGGGAGCGAATTGAGGGCGCCTCTCGCTTTGTAAGGCGAACGCACCTATACGAAAGGGGCCTCCACCCTGCCTGGAATGGCGGTCCCCTCCGGCGACATATTCACCCTCCCCCAAACAACTGGGGAATACCTCGCAATTCTCCTATCGGCATACTGCCACGTTACCTTCAGCGTGCCGGTTGTATCAGAATCGGGAGTTGGATGGTATCGTTCCATGCGATGCTGACCGCCGCAAAGTTGCCGCCGCTGCTGCCAGTTGCTACCGGCACGATCCCCGGCTGCAAGAATGCAAGAAATAGATGCTGATGCCCAATTTGGCATTTTGTTCCTGCGAAGGCCGCCTTCAGGGACAACGATCGCCACGAGGCGCCAAAACGGCGAGGAGAAAACACTTGCAACGATTCGCGATGGTGATTGCCGTTCTACTGACCGCGTCGGCAATCGGAAACTGCAGCTCGGCCAAGCTGGTGGCCAGCGTGAAGAATCCCAGCTATACAGGGCAGCGCTTCAAGAAGGTGCTGGTGATCGGCATGAGCGACGATCCCGCAATTCGCTCCGACTTCGAAGACGCGCTGGCCACTAAACTTGCGCGCGACGGAGTTGAGGCCATCCCCGGCCATTCCATCCTGCTGCGGCCCGACTCGGCCAACATGGACATGGACTATCTGAAGGCGCAGATCCGCGAGCACCATATCGAAGCTGTCCTGTTGACGCGGCTGGTGAAGGTGGACAAGAGCATCACCTACATTCCTGGACACAGCCACACAGTCCCTTATGCGTACTACAACTCGTTCTACGGCTATTACCCCATGGCGTACCGGCAGGTCTATTCGCCGGACTATCTGCGCGAAGACAAGACGGTGCGCGTCGAAACCAATCTCTACGCCACCGCTACACGGGAGGGAGAACTAGTCTGGACAGGCATCAGCGACAGCTTCAATCCGAACTCGGCGAAGAAGGCGATCAACGGCGTGGTGAAAGTGGTGGTGAAGGATTTGGAGAAAGAGGGGATTTTCTGATCGGCAGCTTTCGCGATCCCCACCCCGTCGCTGCGCGACAATTTCTTCGAAGGCGTCAGAGACTGCACAAAAAGCCGGAGCTGGTTGGCTCCGGCTTCGATTCAACCGCGGCGAATTTACTGGCTCAGTTTGCGACGAATCACACCAAACGCTCCAACCAAGCCGGTGCCGAGCAGCAACAGCGAGCTGGGCTCAGGGGTAGTGCCCCCGCCCAAGTCACCCGAGACCGTTCCGTCCATCCGAACGCCTTCCAGGAACTGGTCACTCGAGGTAATTGTTATCGTGATGGTGTTTAGGCCGACCACAAAGTCACCGCTGCTGGCGTCCACTGAAAATGGAGTTAAGCTTCCCCAATTCCCTGAACCAAGCGACGAAATTAGATTTCCGTTCAGAGACAAGGTCCCTCCATCATCGATAGCCCACCCACCTGAGAAGGAGGCATTCGTGGTGTCGAGTAAATTGAAAGTAGTGGTGAAGCTGTACGGTGCGGGGCCGTTATTGGTCACAAACGCGTTCCTCGCGATCCAGTCCGAATTAGGACCGTTCGGGAGCCAGCCGCCGAACCAATCGGGGTCCTGCGGCATCACGACTTGCGCAGGCGTAAACTGGCCGCTCGCCTGCTGTACCAGCCAGTGCGCATCAAATCCGCCGTCGGTAGTGATGAGGTGTCCACTGGCATCCAAGCCCGTGGACACGTTAGCCGTGCCGGCAAAGGCCGAGACAGCACATAACAGAAATACCACTAACCCAAGTTTTTTCATTGATCCATTCCTTTTCAAGCTTTTAGAGTCGTCTGTAAGAGGCCTGAAGACCACGGGCAATCCAAAATGTCGGCTCTGGCTGGCATTAGGCTCAACCGTTACTTCATAGCGAACGAGGCCAAGCTAAAGCGGCGAACTCGCGTCTGCTTTCTCCCCAATTGCTGCCCTGCATTGCACCGTATGGGAAGCGCACCGTCATCGCGCTGGGGGAAAGGGTGATGACCGGTGCTGCATTAGCGGCTTCGTTCGCTCTGTCGTATAGTTATGGTCATTTCTGAAAATTTGAGCAACAGGTATTGCGTGACATTTTGGGACATTCCGGGACATCGCGAGCCATGAGTGACTTGGACGAGACGAAAAACTCGAATCGGCGGCTGGATTCCTGGAAGGAGATCGCCGCCTTCTTCCGTCGCGATGAGCGCACCGTCAAGCGCTGGGAAAAGGAACGAGGCCTGCCCGTCCATCGCCTGCAAGGCAGCACGACGGGGCGGGTCTACGCCTACTCCGATGAACTGCTGCACTGGATGAAATCGCCGGTCCCCGCCGAGCCGCTTGCTCCGACAATGGAACCCGCGGCAGTTGACCTCGCTTCCCCAGCGGTAGAAGTTCCGCAGACTCCATCGCTTCGTCAAGTGACACCAAAGCAAAGTAGTCAGAACCTACGGCGCCGCGCTTCGGACAAAGTCCGCCCCGCACGAAGGAGGTGGATGATTGGAGCTTTGGTGCTAGCCGCCCTGCTCATCGTCACCGGCGGGGTTCTATATTTCAAGCGGTCGCCGTCGCGCTCTGTCCGGCAGGATGCTTCCGCGGGAAAGTCGCCCGCCGCCGGCCATACCCCTAATGCTGAGGCGCGGGATTTCTATCTCAAGGGCCGATATGAATGGGACAAGCGCACCCCCGAATCCTTGCAGCAAGCAGTCGATTACTTCACTCAGGCGATCGTCCACGATCCCAACTATGCACAGGCTTACGTGGGACTGGCCGATTGCTACAACCTGCTTCGCGAATACAGCGAGATGCCGCCGGAAGAAGCTTATCCGCGCGCGCTGGCAGCCGCAAAGAAAGGCGTGGAGTTAGACGACTCTTCCGCCGAAGCGCATACCTCGCTGGCGTTTGCCACTTTTTATGGCAGCTTCGACGCCGCAGGCGCAGAGCGCGAGTTCCGCCGCGCCCTCGTCTTAGACCCCAATGACGCCCGCGCGCATCACTGGTATGCAACGTTCCTGTTCGCCGAAGGGCATTATCCGGAAGCTCTGAACCAAATCGAGCTAGCCCAGCAACTCGATCCAGCCTCCAACGCCATCCTGGCCGATAAGGGCCTGATTCTTCTCCATGCCGGTCGAAGGGAACAGGGAGTCGCGTTACTCAAACAACTGGAGAGCATCGAACCTACATTTCTTTCGACCTATCGTTACCTGCAAAATGCGGCCCTCATGGAAAAGGACTACCCGGCCTACCTGGAGGCGGCGGAACGAGTGGCGCGACTATCGCACAACGAGCGGAAGCTCGCCATCGTAAAGGCCGGAGAGAAGGGCTTCGCCCGAGGCCAGGGCCGGGGCATGTTTGAGAGCATGCTTGAGGAGCAGAAGAAATTCTATGCCGAAGGACGCCTCCCAGCGTACGACCTGGCGCAAACCTACGCTCTCCTGGAAAACAAGCCCGAAGCGCTTGCGTATCTCCAACGGGCCTACGACCATCACGAATTAGGACTGACATCCATCCGTAATAATGTTGCCTTCGAAGAGCTCCACAGCGATCCAGCCTTTCGCAAGTTGGTAACGCGGGTGGGGCTGCCCGCGCTGCCATAACCACCACAGACCTCCGTCGGGGAGGCGCAGGAGTTCACGGTGAAGTTACGCTACACCGGGGTCCCCAGCGAGCGCCGCTTTTGCGCCTGCTGGGGTGGTAGATACACCGGAATCCTGTGAAACGCGGACTGGTGAAGGAACCGGGAGACTGGGAGTGGAGCAGCTTCCGGCACTATGCTTTCCGGGAGAACGGAGTGGTGGAGATCGAGTCGGAGTGGACGGGCAGAGATCGTGAGTTGAAAATGTTGGGCGGCCCCGCCCGAACCCTTCCTCAGCTCAGGTTAGCGTCCAAAGGGCGGACGCGAACCTGGGGGCACCAGGCCGGGCCACCCGCCTCCGCATCCCGGATGGTTTGAATTTCCCTCAAATTGTGCACCCGAAACGGGCCGAATGCGGTGTAAGCTGAATTTCCGCACGCTAGGAGGATCGAATGGCGCGAACCTCGTTTACCCTCACTTTTCAACTTGAGCAACAATCGAGCGAAGTAAGATCCCGCGCGGGACGCGGGAGGGCTTTTGGTCCGAATACAGGTCGGAAGTGGTGAAAAGTTATCGCCAAAAGGGTTGGACCGCTGACGACGACTCCTTTCCAACTCCTGCCGAACTTGAGAGAAGTCTCCGACACAGATTTGGCTTCGAATTGGAGAACCTCATTCGCCAACATTATCGTTCATATGCAGAAAAAGAGCCCCGGAGCTTTGGACCAGCGTTTGCCTTTCGAGTTGCTTCTGTCCAATACGGAAGCGCGGTTCTAACGGTAGATGCCCTGAACCCGCTCGGGTTGATCGACTTCTTTAAGGACGTCGATGTCTTGACTGCCGTACTTGAGCAGTTTTCGGTCCCTGCTTTTAAGGAAGCTATCAAGGTGAACTACGATAACTTGGTTGAATTGTCGGCAGCCGTCGTCCTCTCTCCAGAATTGGTGGGCATATTCACCGCCAAGCCGCCCGGGACAACCGATTCACGCGACACGAGCAGTGCAGAGATGAGCAAGCAATATCGCTTGTAGTCGGCAATGAACACGTCATTGCTTGTTCCCGTTTTGCTCGCCTTGATTGTCCTGTATTTTGCGTATGTGGGAATGTTGGAGGACCGGAAGTCCTCTTCGGCCAAGTTTGATGCTGTCCTACAACACTATGACAGTATGTTAAGCATTGCAATGGCTGACCGAAGGGACAAGAACGGAGACTCGGCTGAGGAGTTGACAAAGCGAATAGATATGCTCGAAAGGAAATTGTCAGCGCAACAACCCGGGTCGGCAACATTGGCCAAGAAGAAGGACTAATGCCGGTGGTTAGTAGCCGGGTGCCCCACCCAAGCGTCTTTTGCTTGGGTGGGTCTTTCTCCACTCATATCGCCAAGGCAATGGCCAAGCTCTCGCTCTCACTGCTCCAGTTCGGCAGCTACCGTGACCTTCCCACTCGATACCGTTAGCTTCCGCTCCCAGGGCTTGTAACCATGCTTCGAAATCGTAATCGTGTGAACTCCGGCGGCGGCTGCCAATTCTCGAGGAGTGTCTCCGACAAAATTACCGTCAACAGCGATTTCAGCTCCCGCCGGGGCGGGTTGGGGCGGAGCTGCGTCCGCCGCGGCTTTCAATGAGCTTGCTCCTACTGCTTCACTGCGTCAGCGGTCTTGTCGGCGCCGGTCTTAACGGCGTGCCCGGTTGCCTTGGCACTCTTGTCCACAGCCGTGCCGGTTTTCTTGGCCGCCTTGGTAGTGCCGTGGGCTACATCCTTACTGGTGTCTTTGGTCACGTCCGCGGTCTTGTCGGCGGCCTTCTTGGTGCCGTGCGCAACGTCCTTGCTCGTGTCCTTGGTGACGTCGGCGGTTTTGTCGGCCGCCTTTTTGGTGTCCTTGACCAGGTCCTGTGCGCGGACGGCGGGCCCAACCGCAAGGGTAGCCGCAACTACTGTGATCAACATTGCCTTCATTCGCTTTTCTCCTGGGCTCGGAGCCACTTTGTAAGGGAAATTCTCGGATCGAAATGACGTACATCGAATCCGAGGCATGTAGAAGATTATCACGATGGCGGGGCTGGACGGTCGCCGGGTGCCCCACCGAAGCATCCCTTGCTTGGGTGGGTACTTCTCAATTGGTAGCGCCGTGGGAACGCACCCAGGCTCAAGACTGTCACCGTTCCGGTGTAGCCCCCTCATGGAAAGCGAGAAGGGATCCTCCCCGCGACTGGCTCTACTGCCCGAGCATCCCCTTTTTCAGGTCCGCATTGGGCGGCTTGGGCCCGAGCCACACCGAGAACAGCACGGGGCCGAAGGCTGGGCCGGTAATGGTCAGCTTCTCCGCGCCGTTGATGGCGAAGGTCGTGCCCGTGCCCGGAACGTAAGTGAAGACCATTTCGTCGCCCGGCTTGACGGGCTCAAGCGCGTCGAGCAACCGATCGATGTCGGCCTTCATCGTCTTCACGGCGTCCGGCGAGTTGTCTTTGAACGAGTCGTTGAAGGCATCCACCATTTGGCTCTTGCTCGCGTTGTGCACGAAGTGCATGACGATCCGCTTGGGCGCGTCGGCCTTGATGATGGCGCTGGCATCCGATGACTTCTGCTCCAGGTAGAGCCCCGCGACGTACACCTTCACGATGATCTTGGTTCGCAATCCCAGGCCATTGAGCACCAGCTTGGTGCTCCCGACCTGCTCCGTGTCCGGCAGGGTCACTCCCGCCAGGCTGGCGGCGTGTAGATCGAGCATCGATACCACGACGAACATAACCACAGCAAGCGATAAGACGGTTTTCCGCATGAGGACTCCTTAAGAAGAAGAGTGCGACCCGCGATGGTAGCACAGCCCAGCTAAGGCACGGGTTCTGGCGAATCAATAGCCTGCCGGATGACAGATCAATTTTGCATTTGCCCTGCTATGTGCGAAAGTAAGCGCCGTGCGCGCTGTTGCCCTTCTTGGACCTGTCGCTAAAGGGCACGACGTCCGGCAATTCGAGGTAGCGGGCGTCAACCTGTTTACCGGCAACGAACTCGATCCCACCGACCAGCCCGATGCGGCGCTCATCTTTGGCGGCGACGGCACCATGCATCGTCATCTTGGCGGATTGGCGCTCAAGCAGATTCCCACGCTGATTGTGCCGCTTGGCAGCGCCAACGATTTCGCGCATTCCATCGGCATCGAGAGCGTGGAGCAGGCGCTGGCAGCATGGCGGCGCTTCTGCGTGTCGGGCGATAACACGCACTGCATCGACCTGGGAACCATCGAGCCACTCGACGAGCGAAGCCAGTCCGGCGACGAGGACCACGTTCCCTGGCAGGGCGAGTCGCTGGAGTCGTTGCACTTCGTGCCCGACGGTCCGCAGCGCGACCCGTCGTCGGGAGCGAGGGAAGAATTGGGCGGGCGCATTATGCAATCGCAGTTGCGCCGCCTAGCCGACGCCGAACGCGAAGCCGCGCGCACCGTATTTTTCGGCGCCATCGCCGGCACCGGCCTGGATGCGGCCGTGAACCGCCGAACGCTGAAGCAGTCGCGCTGGTTGCGCGCGCATGGCGGATACGTGGTCGCGCTGCTGCAAGTGCTGGGAGGCTTTCGTCCGCCGCACATCACGCTGTCTGTCGAAGTGGATGGCCGCTGGGAGACGCGCGTAGACCAGCCCGGCTTTCTGATCGCCGCCGGTAATGGGCCGCAATACGGCCACGGCATGCGGTTGACCCACGAGGCGCGCATGGACGATGGCCTGCTCGAACTCTGTTTTGTGCGGACGTTAAGCAAGCCTCGCTTACTACGGCTGTTTCGGGCCGTCTATAGCGGTGCGCACATCGGCATGAAAGAGGTGGAATACTTCCGGGCTGCGCGGGTGCGGATACAGACCGATCCAGTGGCCGAAGTCTTTGCCGATGGGGAGTATATCTGCCGGAGTCCGGTCGAGATCGGAGTGCGCCGGAATGCGCTGCGGGTGATTGTCGGCGGGTGAGGAATGCAAAAAAGATAACTCTTTAGCGCCGGCAGTGCGCTGCTCAGGGACGAACCGCAGTAACTTAGAGGCGAACTCCAGCGCCGCCCCACATTTTTCTGGAACTTATCGTCCGCAGGTGGGTCTATACTGGAGTACAAACGATGTCCACGCCCGAAGTGTCCAATCCGGCGGTCGAAGAGGTTCCAGGCGTTGCGCCACAGGACCAGGTTCTGCCCACGCTATTTGGCGCAGGCCAGGGACTGTATCCTCAGCGCAAAGACACGTTTGTGTACTCCTTTATTGTCCACATGCTCGCGGTGGGTCTGCTCGTCTGGTCCGGCCACTGGGCGTTTCAGCACAAGGACGAGATCAAGCAACAAGTGATTGGCCTGGCGACCGATATCAGCCCCTACTTGCCGATGCCGGTTTCCAAAAATCGAGCCGGCGGCGGCGGTGGCGGTGGCGACCGCGACAAACTGAACGCCCCCAAAGGCGCTCTGCCCAAGCTGTCGAAGGAACAGATCACCCCTCCGGCGATCGTGGTCCGCAATGACAATCCCAAGTTGCCGGTGCCGCCTTCGGTGGTAGTTCCGCCAGAGCTGAAGCTGCCGACCATCGGCGCCCTCGGCGATCCTCTGTCGAAGGTGATTGGACCTCCTTCCAACGGAACGGGATATGGCGGCGGAATCGGCAGCGGTAGCGGCGGCGGCGTGGGTTCGGGAACTGGGCCAGGCGTCGGCCCCGGACACGGCGGCGGATACGGTGGCGGAGCCTATCGAGTGGGCGGCGGCGTTAGCGCACCAAAGGCGCTGTACGCGCCTGATCCCGAGTACTCAGAAGAGGCCCGCAAAGCCAAATATCAGGGTACCGTTGTGTTGTGGCTGGTGGTGAGCGCCGAGGGCAAGCCGCAGCAGATTCGCGTGCAGCGCACGCTGGGTATGGGACTCGACGAGAAGGCCGTCGAGGCGGTTCGGCAATGGCGCTTTGAGCCTGCCAGAAAAGACGGCCAGGCAGTCCCGGTAATGATCAACGTTGAAGTAAACTTCCGGCTGTACTGACCCCTCCCAATACCTTCAAAGGCTGTTCCAGATTTGGTGTATCTCGGGTAGAGTTGGCCTTCAGGCCGGCATCGAGGGGGCATACTGTAGACTTCCGCCGCCGTGGTCATTGGAAATGACCGCAGCGGCGGAAGGTCTTTTTTGTTCGCGGCCCGCGCGGCGCTAAAGCGCCGCTCTACTGTTTCCAGCCATCCCATCCCCGGCCAGGAATCCCTACCCGTTAGCGCCCGAAGGGTTTCTTGAGCGGAGGCATCTTACTCTTGGCCTTGTCAGCCCACTCCGAACCCTTGTCAATCCAGTCGCCCGCCTGCTCGCCGATATCTTCCATCACTTCGCGCGCATCCTCATATTTTCGGCGGAGGGTGCGGCGCATCTGCTTGCCAGTCTTGGGCGCGAGCAACAAAGCCACCAAGGCGCCGGCTGCCAGTCCAACCAACAGCATGGTCAAACCCAGGCCGAGGCTTCCTGACTCCTCGTATTCGCCGTTCGGTTCAAAATCGCTTACTTGATCATTCATTCGATCTGTCCTCCAGAAAATTCTATCGCGATTCGGGCCACGGTGCTTGCATTCTGGATGCGGTGCCGCTTGCTGGCGCCCTAGCGGGGTTCGCCAAAACACGACTTCGCCTTTGTCTGATGTGGCCTTATACCAGTTGGAAACCTTGGGCGTCGCTCTCGTTGCCTGGAGGATTAAGAAGCCGCTGAAAAACATATCCCCGCCGGCTATGGATCGCTGTGTAAGTAATGTCCCATGTGGGATGGACGATTGGTCTCTGGAGTTGTCATTACGAGCAACGGACC
>PLQW01000124.1:40524-40737 GCA_003160215.1 Acidobacteriaceae bacterium | reverse complement strand
TGCTGTTGTTGGCGCTGGAACGGCCGTTCTGATTTCCCAATCTCGCTGACCCACGTGTAAACTTAACTGTCTGTCCTTCGAGCCGCGCTTTTTTTTGCGGGGCTCCCAACACGCGGCAGTCGGGCGTGATGTGTGCTCTTCCGACCGGCGGCTCTCCCAGGAAATGAGGAGTTACACGAATGGCGATTCCAGCCACACAAATGCGTCCCGGCA
>PLQW01000124.1:0-40504 GCA_003160215.1 Acidobacteriaceae bacterium | reverse complement strand
TGTTCGAGCACCGATTCCGCTCCGGCGATGCCATCGAAAGGATCACCGTCGACGAAGTGCAGATGGAGTTCCTCTACTCCGACGGCGACGATTATCACTTCATGAACATTGAGAACTACGAGCAACTGCACTTGAATCGGGACATCCTGGGCGATGCGGTTGAGTATCTAATTCCGAATCTGCAGATCAAGATCGAGTTTTTCGATGGCAAGGCCGTAGGTGTCGAGTTGCCACAGACGGTGGAACTCACGGTGGTGGAAACCGAGCCGGGCTTGAAGTCGGCGACCGCCAGCAGTGTCACCAAGGCGGCCAAGACCGAGACTGGACTGGTGGTGCAGGTGCCGGCGTTCATCAACGAAGGCGAGAAGATTCGCGTGGACACGTCGGAAGGCGCATACTTGTCGCGGGCATAGTCGCGGTATCACGGTCGGTTACCGTCGTGCAGGAACGCGCCGTTTTATCGTGGACTGCGTCGTTGTGATTGTTATCCTTAACGAGTGCGCCGATTGCCGGCGCCCGAGTAGTAAGGGTCTGCAGTTCATTTTCGTCCAAGAAATCCTGCTTGAGGGGAGAGAAACCATGAAAAAATTCCTTGCTGTTGCACTGTGCATGTGCTTCGCCCTTCCTGCGTTTGCCCAGCAGAAGGAAACGGAGAGGCTCCACGAGTCTTACTCGGTTTTGAAGGCGGTCGTCGGCATGCCCGATAAGGGTATCCCGCGCGATCTGCTGAACAAGTCGGAGTGCGTAATTGTCGTTCCGTCGGTGAAGAAGGCGGCCTTCATAGTGGGGGCCAGCTATGGCCGCGGTGTCATGACCTGTCGCTCGGGCCCGGACTTTCGCGGCCCATGGAGTGCCCCGGCGTTTTACGCTATCGAAGGCGGCAGCTTTGGCTTGCAGATCGGAGGTCAGGCTACCGACTTCGTGCTGCTGGTGATGAATGAGAAGGGCGCGAAATCTGTAATGACCAGCAAAGTAAAACTTGGCGGCGACGCCTCGGTGGCGGCCGGCCCCGTAGGCCGCACCACTTCCGCGGAGACCGACATCGTCATGAACGCTGAGATTCTGTCGTGGTCGCGCAATAAAGGACTTTTTGCCGGAATTTCGCTGGCAGGCTCGACTCTGCGTTCCGATGACGATGCCAACAAGAACCTTTACGGAAAAGAGCTAAGCGCCAAACAGATCATCCTGGAGAAGGCGGTAAAGACGCCTCCGGCCGGCAAGTCGCTGGTGAACTTGCTCAACAAAATGTCACCCAAGCACATGTAAGGCACTGCTGAGAATAGTTACCGTAATTGGTCGACACGCGGTTCTGGTACATCCCGGAGCCGCGTTTCCTTTAGTAAGGAAAACTCTCGGGCGCGTTCGCTCCAAAATCAATTACAATCGCTCTTCGCAGTAAAGCGGACAATTGCCGCCGCTCATCGATAAGTTGTTGCCTTACTAATTGCTAGTTGCTAATTGCTAATTGCTAGTTGCTTCCCGCTGATGGCTGACTTGCAAACCCGCCGCTACGTCATCTCCGGACGCGTTCAGGGCGTCGGCTTCCGCTGGTTCGTAGAACGCGAAGCGGCGCGGATCGGCGTCACCGGATGGGTGCGCAACCGCGAAGATAGCGAGGTGGAAGTGATGGCAACCGGCACGCGCGGGCAGCACAGCGCTTTGCGGGCCAGTTTGCAAGAGGGCCCGCGCGCCTCGCGGGTTGACCACGTCAGCGAATCCGCCGCGCCGCTGTTGCAAGCGCCATCGTTCCGTATCGAAGGAGTCTGGTAACCCATGCAGCCGCACAAGTCGCACAATTGCGACGACCTCAAGAAGCTGATTCGCGAAGTTCCCGACTTCCCCAAACCCGGCATCCTCTTCTACGACATCACCACACTGCTCAAGGACCAACTCGGCTTTGCCCGCCTCATCGATGCGCTCACGGAGCATTACATCGACAAGCATATTGACTTGGTTATGGGCATCGAGGCGCGCGGATTCATCTTCGGGCCGGCGCTGGCGTACCGCCTGAACGCGGGCTTCGTTCCGGTGCGCAAGCCGAAGAAGCTGCCGGCCGAAGTCCTGCAGTGGAAGTATGAACTTGAGTACGGCCACGATACGCTGGAGGTCCACAAGGATTCGATCGAGCCGGGCCAGCGCATCGTCATCTGCGACGATTTGCTGGCAACGGGTGGCACCGCCAGAGCCACCGCCGAGATGGCGAAGTCGCTGGGCGCCGAAATCTGTGGTCTGGGTTTCGTGGTCGAACTGGACGGCCTCAAAGGCCGCGACAAGCTAAAGGGCTACGACGTGTTCTCGCTGCTGCACTACGAGATGTAGGTAGCGGCGCTCACTTACCATATCGTTTTCACCAGCGGGCATTTCCGGATTCGTTCGTCTGCCGTGACCAGCGGCACGCCTTCGGCGCGTGCTGTCGCGGCGATAATGCGGTCCATCGGGTCGGAAGGAAAGTCGGGTGGGAAATGCGCCGTGAGCACTGCGATGTCGAGAGTGACGGGTTTGATGATGACGTCGCCGATGTACTCACGAATTGTCGTCTCGATACTGCCACTGTGACTCACCCGGCCGCGGTAGAGCAAACTCGCCAGTTCAACCAGACTGATTGCAGAGATCGCCAGACCGTCCGTTCGCTCTGCGCGCCGCATCGCGGATAAAGCTGCCTTCGTCAGTCTGCGACGGTCGAGCTGCGACCAGACCAAAACGTGGGTATCGAGAAGAATCATTTCAGCATATCGTAATCTTCGAGGGGAAAAACCGGTTCGAGAAGGTCGCCGCATATCTCGTATTTACCTTCCAGCCTGCCAATAAAGGTGTCCTTCTTCCCCTTTTTCGCATGGTGCGGTGGTCCCACCTCGACGAATGGTTCCCCTCGCTTAGTTACCAGCAACGGTTCACCGGTTTTGGCTACTTCGGCCATTGCTTCCAGACACTTGGCCTTGAACTCGCCGGCCGCCATCTGCCTCATGCCGTTACGCGGGGTCACGCTGACCGCGGATTTTCTCTTGATGGACGTCTTGGACGGCATATGGTCACCTCCAAATGACCATGGTCATTTTAACCTGGTCACAGCATTTCTTCTTTGCATTGTCATCACGAGCGAGGACTTTAGTCCGAGTCGAGGGACCTGCTTTCCTTGCGTGCGGCTGATCAACGCTCTTGCGGTTTCATCACAACTCTCCGCCCCTCGATCCTGTACTTCCCCTCCAGCACCATGCGGATTGCCTCGCTGTACGCGATGTGCTCCTGCTCCAGGATGCGCGCGGCCAACGTGTGATGGTCATCGCTGTCGAGCACAGGCACCACCTTCTGCACCAGGATGGCGCCATGGTCGAGGTCCGCGTCCACGAAGTGCACGGTGCAGCCCGAGACCTTCACGCCGTAGTCGAAAGCCTGCTTCTGGGCCTCCAGTCCGGGAAACGCCGGCAGCAGCGCCGGATGAATGTTGAGGATGCGGTTGGGAAACTGCTGCACGAACCACGGCGACAGCAGGCGCATGTATCCAGCGAGGCAAACCAGATCGACCCGGTGTTCGAGCAGCGCGGCCACCACCTCGCGGTCGTGCTGCTCGCGTGGCTTGCCCTTCGACGGTATCACCAGCGCCTTCAGGCCGCGCCGTCTGGCAGCCTCGATTCCCCCCGCGTCCGCCCGGTTGGAGATGACGGCTGCAATGTTCGCGTCGAGCTTGCCCGAGGCGACGTTGTCGGCGATGGCCTCAAAGTTCGAGCCGCGCCCGGAAAGCAGTATGCCGAGGTTCTTCATGGTGACAAGCGAATCATAAACTCGCCCGCCGCAGTTGTCAGCGTGGTTGCTGTTACCACACGTTTGTCATCCTGAGCGTAGTCGAAGGACCCCTATATCCGCAAAACACTTTCCATCAGCAGTGTTAGGATTCAAGAGATGGCAAAGGCGAAGAAGAAAACCTTGGCAGAATCCATCCGACAGCGATTCGCGCCGTTCGGCGGTGTTGAACTCGAACTCCCCGAAGCGTGATCCAGTGCGGCTCCCGTCCGCTATCGACACAACTGCGGCCACGTCGCGCTCGCCCAAGGGCACACGGTTACGCAACGATCGACGCGGCAGCTTGCTAAAGCAGTAAGGCCGCGCCCGGAGAGCAGGATGCAGAGGTTCTTCATGATAGCGACCTGTGAATCACAAACTCGCCCGCGGCAGTTGTCAGTGCGAAGGGGTCACCACAGGTCTGTCATACTGCACGAGTCCGCGCTATGCGGCGAGTTGAGGGCTTCACTGATTTCGAGTTTGAAGCCTTCCCGCCGGCGTTATTATTGCAAGTAATACTCATCAAGGAGCGTTCTAGGTTTGTGGGCGGCGCGCGCCACAGGATCACACAATGGCAATTTCTTACCCGACTGCTTTGACAATTCGAGGTCCATGGCTGCTCGATCAGGCGGCTCTTGAGGTTCTGGATGAGATTTTTTCCGACCAGCGCCCTGCGTTGCAAGAACATGCGAAAGCCGAACTGGAATCATTTGCTCGACGCCGCGCCCAAGAAGATGCCCGCCCCGACACGAAACCCGAAGAGTTAGAAAGTGGCGTTCGCTGGTTCGTCGAGCATTACAGGGGCTCTTATGACGTCTCATGGAGTAACGCGGTTCTGTTTCTCAGAGGCGGGAGAACGGTGAAGGCTCCAACCCTCGGGGAGGCGATCAAACATCCCGTCGGTACGGACGAGACTGCTGTGTCCATGACCTATTCCTTGAAAGTTGGCAAGGTTGAAGCAGAGATCGCACTGCCAGGAAGATACGGGTTCCAACCGGCCTTACAAATCAACGTCAGTCCGCAAGATGACTCATCCGCGCAAGAACTCTTTGGGGCACTTAGGAATTGGGCTCTAGAGTACGGGCCACCACCCTGGCAGCAAAAATGGTTAAAATTTCAACCCGGGTTCGGGACTGCCGCCTTTTTTTGGCTGTTCATTTTCCTAATATTTTGGATGGGAGCCTCGACGGAGCTGTACAAGGGAGATTTTCGCCATCAGGCTCATACCCTCTTAGACAAAGGCCTTAAACCTACGGACCAGGTTGAAGCGCTCAGGCTGATCCTGGCACTCTCCTCAGACTACGATCCGGCTCGCAAGTTATTTTACCGGCCGGGTCCGCAGTTCTACGGTTGGCTCATCTTGGGGTTTGTTGTCCTCACATCAATGAGTTTTTGTCCAGATACCGTTATTGGCATATGGGCTGGGAAACGAACGCTGGAGCGGTGGAAGCGGTGGATCATTATTCTTTGGATTACGATTCCCGGATATCTGCTAACCGCCATCCTCCTGCCGAAGCTGTTGCGCTTGGTTGGCATCAGCTCACCGTGACAGCGACTTTGGCAAAACTCATTGCGCCTTCCCCCACATTCGCTTTACTATCGCCCCATCGTGGTTTTGCCCCCGAACAAAGAGCATCCCGACCGCATCGTCTCGGCCGTGCCGGTGGACGACGACTCGTCCTTCGAGCTGAAGCTGCGTCCGCAGCGGCTGCGCGAGTTCATCGGACAGAACAAAGTCAAGGACAACCTCGAGGTTGCCATCCAGGCGGCGCGCGCGCGTGGCGAGCCGCTCGACCACGTGTTGGTCTACGGGCCGCCGGGGCTGGGCAAGACGACCCTGGCCAACATCATCGCCAACGAAATGGACGCGGCGTTCCAACAGACGTCGGGCCCGACGCTGCAAATCAAGGGCGACCTGACGGCCATCCTCACCAACCTGCGCGAGAAGCAGGTGCTGTTCATCGACGAAGTCCATCGCCTGCAACCCGCGCTGGAAGAGCTGCTCTACTCGGCGCTGGAGGACTACAAGCTCGACATCATCATCGGACAGGGGCCGTCGGCGCGCACCCACACCATCGAGGTGCGGCCATTCACTTTCATCGGGGCAACCACGCGCGCGGGACTGCTGTCGGCGCCACTGCGCTCGCGCTTCGGCATCGTGCTGCGGCTGGAGTTCTACACCCACGGGGACCTGAAGATCATCCTGCAACGCTCGGCGGAAATTCTCGGCGTTGAGATCGACGAGGCTGGCGCCGTCGAGATTGCCACCCGTTGCCGCGGCACACCGCGCATCGCCAACCGCCTGCTACGCCGGGTGCGCGACTACGCCCAGGTGCGCGGGACGGGGAAGATCGACAAGCCCACCGCGCAAGCCGCACTAACAATGCTCGAGGTCGATCGCCACGGCTTCGACGAGATCGACCGCAAGCTGCTGCTGACCATCATCGAGAAATATCAGGGCGGGCCGGTGGGCGTGAACACGCTGGCGGCGTCGCTCGCCGAAGAACCGGACGCGATCGAGGAAATCTACGAGCCATTCCTCATCCAGATCGGCTTCCTAGATCGGACGCCGCGCGGCCGCGTCGCGACGCATCTTGCGTACGAACACTTCGGAATCAAGCGGCCCAGAACGAATGCGACTGGGCAGGAAACGTTGTTCTAGGGTTGCTCGCTCTTCGCCAAGAGAGTTCCATCTGAGTGTTGCATTGGCCTGCGGCCCACTCATTAGGAATGAAAATTAACCACGGAGGCACGGAGATCGCGGAGAAAACTTGACAGAAACCAGAAACTCCGTGCCCTCCGTGTCTCCGTGGTAAATGATTTTCGACAGAGTGGGTGAGTCCTTTTACCAAAAGCGAAGAGCGAAGAGCCAATAGCGAACAGCGAAAATCCGTTCCAACGAGTCCAAGTAGCGCCCAGCGCGTCTAATCGGTAAGCTAATCAAAGTTAGGAGACTCCGCATGGCCCAATTGATGAGAACCTCGAACCCGGCGTTAAGCTCTGACGCTTTCCGCACCGGGGAGGCCACATTCGGCGAGAGCATGACCGTGTCAGGCACGGTCAACAAGACGGGCATCCTGCTCCTCTGCTGCGTCGCGACGGCGGCGTGGACCTGGAACCGCTTCTTCAATGCGCCTCCCGAAGAGGCCATGCAGGCAATGGGGCCGGCGCTCGCCATTGGCGGCATTGGCGGCTTCATCGTCGCCATCGTCACCATCTTCAAGAAGGAGTGGGCGGGGATCACCGCGCCGATTTACGCGTTGCTGGAGGGCCTGGTGCTGGGCGGAATATCCGCCATGTTGGAGACGCGTTATCACGGCATCGCCATCCAAGCCGTCTCGCTGACCTTTGGCACGCTGCTGGTCATGTTGCTCGCCTACCGTTCCGGCCTCATCAAGGTGACGGAAAGGCTGCGGCTCGGCATCGTGGCGGCCACCGGTGGCATCGCCGTGTTCTATCTCCTGCAATTCATCCTGGGATTTTTCGGCGTGCACTTCACGGCGATCAACGGTTCGAGCCCGATTGGAATCGGTTTCAGCCTGATCGTGGTGGCCGTCGCGGCGCTGAACCTGGTGCTCGACTTCGATATGATCGAGAACGGTGCGCGGATGGGCGCTCCCAAATACATGGAGTGGTACGGCGCCTTCGCGCTGATGATCACGCTGATCTGGCTTTACTTCGAGATCCTGCGGCTGCTGTCCAAGTTCCGCAGCCGGTAACAGCAGGGATTAGGGGTCAGGGGCTAGGGACTAGGGGTCAGCGGCTGTCAGGAATCTGGGGTGTTTGAGATTGACGGTTCGCCTCTGGAATTGTCGTTACGAGCGAAGCGAGGAATCTGCTTTTGTTTGCGCCTGCAACGACGGCTGGGGAAAAACAGCAGATGCCTCACGGCCTGAAGGCCGTTCGTGATGACAATTCAGAAATCGCGGAGCGGGCCATTACTTATGCAGCGCTCAATACCGACCTTGGTTATTATGAACAGCTTGAACGCGGGCCTGAATAAAGGCCCGCACTACCGAATGCCGCTTTTCCAGCAGCCGCTTATACTGGCCACTAACACCTAGCCACTCACCACTGGTTTTCCATGTCCATTGCCGTTCACTCATTCGCGAAGATCAATCTCGGACTAAAGATCGGCCCGGCGCGCGCTGACGGCTTCCACGAGCTGCGCACCATCTACCAGACGATAGCGCTGCATGATGTCGTGCGCGTGGAGGTGCAGAGCGGCTCCGGCATCGAGATTCGCTGCAACGACCCGCGTGTTCCGCTAGATGAGTCCAACACCTGCTACAAAGCTGCCGAGCGCGTGCTGAAGATAGCAAAGGCTCGCGCCCAAGTCATCGTCCAAATCGAGAAGCGATTGCCGGTACAAGGCGGAATGGGCGCGGGCTCGTCCAATGCAGTCGCAACCATGCTTGGGCTGGAGCGTGCGCTGGAAACAAAGCTTTCCGCCGAGGACAAGCTGCGGATCGCTGCCGCGATAGGCAGCGACGTGCCCCTGTTCCTGATCGGCGGAACGGTGCTGGGCATTGGCCGTGGCGAAGAGGTTTATCCGCTGCAAGATCTGCCGAGCATGCACCTGGTGCTGGTGACGCCGCCAATTGGCGTTTCGACTCCCCAGGCGTTTGCGCAATGGGACGATCTGGTCGCGCGAGAAGCGGAATTGACCGGCGCTGGAGCCACAGGTACAATTAACAAGTTCAGTCAGGCGGTGTATGCCTGGCTGAGCGAGAGTGTTTTCTCGCGAGCTGTATCTGCGAGTGAGCCTGCATCCGGTGTTCCCGCGGTAGGCGGGGACCGGGCCGAGACACCGCTTCTCGACCTCGTCCGAGCCGGGATCGAGAACGACTTCGAACGCGTCGTCTTTCCTGAGTATCCCGATTTGCGTGAGGTAAAACGTGTCTTGGAGCGCGAGGATGCGCGTTATGCGTCACTGTCCGGCTCCGGGTCAGCCTTGTATGGGTTGTTCGGTTCCGGCGAAGAGGCGCAGGCGGCAGCCGTACGCCTGAGGGCCCTGGGACACGCGGCGGTTGCGACCACAACGCTGACGCGAGAAGAATACTGGAACGCAGCGGCTTGGGGCTAGTGATCAGTGGCTAGAAAAGTTTCGAGTTTCAAGTTCTGGACTTCAGGGACGGTACCGGCTTTGCTCTCCCACCCTTTCGCCAAAAGCAGGCGACGAGGATGGAGCACACAGCTTCAGGTTTGCAACTGAAAGCTGACGGCTGATAGCTGACAGCTTGCTTCACTGGGCGGTCGACTAATGGTAGGTCAAGTGCCTTTGGAGCACTTTGTCCAGGTTCGAATCCTGGCCGCCCAGCCAAGAACCAGTTGTCAGTAGCCAGTTGCCAGTTGTCAGCGGCTAGAAAATTAGGTTTCGAGGTTTGCAGGCTAAAAGCCAAGAGCTAACGGCTAGTAGCTAATCGCGAAAAGCGAAAAGCGGCATTCAAGACCCAGCGTGTAACTCAACCAGGTGAAGCGGGGTATTTGATTCGATGGAAACGGCAGCAAAACCGGGCGCAGTGCACACGGCGGGCGTAGCGGGCGAAGGCACGGCAGCGGCCGCACAACAATCGGACAAGCAAGTTCATCCCGGAGCTGACTCCAAGCCGAAGCCGGTACGGGCGCGCCAGGATGATAAGTGGAAGATTTTCTCTGGCACTGCCAACGACGCGCTGGCCAAAGACGTCTGCTCCTTTTTGGGTTTGCCGCTGGGCCAGGCTTGCATCTCCAAGTTTTCCGACGGCGAGACCTACGTGCAAATCGAGGAGAACGTACGCGGGGCTGACGTTTTCATGGTGCAGCCCACCTGCGATCCAGTGGACCAGCACCTTATGCAGTTGCTGCTGCTGATTGACGCGCTGAAGCGCGCTTCGGCGCGCCGCATCACGGTGGTGATTCCGTACTTCGGTTACGCCCGGCAGGACCGCAAGGACAAGCCGCGCGTTCCGATATCGTCGAAGCTGGTCGCGGACCTGTTGACGACCGCGGGAGCCGATCGGGCATTGGTAGTGGACCTGCACGCGCCGCAGATTCAGGGGTTTTTCAACATCCCGGTGGACCACCTGTTCGCTTCGCCGGTGCTGGTGGATTACTTCCGCAAGAAACAGTTTCCGGACCTGACGGTGGTTTCACCGGACGCGGGTGGCGTGGAGCGCGCGCGTTTCTTCGCCAAGAAGATGGAATCGGCGCTGGCCATCGTGGACAAGCGCCGCGTGGAGATGGATGTGACTGAGGTGATGCATGTCATCGGCGACGTGACTAACCGCACCTGTCTCATTCTGGACGACATTATCGATACCGCCGGTACGCTGGTGAAAACTTGCCAGGCATTGCTGGAGGCGGGCGCGCGCCAGGTTTATGCCTGTGCCACCCATCCGGTACTTTCCGGCCCGGCGGTCGAACGGATTTCCCAATCGGGGTTGGCCGAAGTGGTGGTGACCAACACCATCCCGCTGACGGACGCGGGGCGCAATGAGCCCAAGATCAAAGTGCTGTCGATCGCGGGTCTCATCGGGCGGGCCATTCAGTCGATTCACGAGGAGACTTCGGTCAGCAGATTGTTTTTATAAAGGACAAGATTATGGCTACAGCAACCGCAGACAAAAACGTAGAAGCCAAGCCGCGGCAAGGTGGCGGCAAGAATGACGCCCGCCGGCTGCGCGCCAGCGGCATGATTCCGGCCGTGGTATACGGCGCGGGCCAGCCGGCCCAGGCCATCGCTGTCGATCCCAAACAGATGAGGCGGATCCTGAATTCGGAGACGGGGCACAACTCGATTTTCGATCTTAGCCTGGAGGGTCAAGCGGCCAAGGTGATGATCGTGGACTGGCAGTTTGAGCCCATCAAGAGTGCGCTGCTGCACGTGGACCTGAAGCGCATCGCCATGGACAAGGTTTTGCGCGTGAGCGTTCCCATCGTGCTCAAGGGCGAAGCCCCCGGCGTCAAGTTGCAGGGCGGCATCCTGGAGCAGATGTTGCGCGAGGTGGAGATCGAATGTTTGCCGGGTGACATCCCGGGCCACCTGGTTGCCGACGTCAGCGCGCTGGAGTTCGGCCAGACGATTCGCATTTCGGACCTGGCGCACGATGCCAAGCTGAAGTTCATCACCGACGAGACCCAGGCGGTTGCCCACGTTACGGCAGTGAAGGAAGTCGTGGAAGCCGTGCCGGTCGAAGGTGTGGTGGAAGCTGAAGCGACGGCCGCCGAGCCCGAGGTCATCAAGAAGGGCAAGCAGGAGGCCGCAGGCGAAGCTGCCGAGGGTGGCGACAAGGCAGCCAAACCAGAGAAGTCCGAGAAATCCGAGAAGTCCGAGAAGTCCGAGAAGAAGAAGTAAGCGCTGTGAAGCTGATCGTCGGGCTCGGCAATCCGGGCATCGAGTACCAGTTCACACCGCACAATATGGGTTTTCTGGCGGTGGACCGCATTGCCGAACAATGCGGCGTGCGCGTGGACAATCGCAATTGCCGCGCGCAAACGGCGCGAACGCGCATCGCCGGCCATGAAGTAGTGCTGGCCAAGCCGGAGACCTTTATGAACCTGAGCGGCGCTGCGGTACGTGAACTGGTACGCGAGTACGAAGTGCAACCGGAGCAGGACCTGGTGCTGCTGTACGACGAGATGGACCTGCCGTTTGGGACCTTGCGCGTCCGGCCACGCGGCCGCTCGGCGGGACACAACGGGGTGGAATCGGTGATTGACGCGCTGGGCACGCAGGAAATCATGCGGGTCCGGATGGGAATCGCGCCCGATCATCCGGTGGGCGACGGCGCACGTTATGTGTTGTCGCAGTTCAAGAAGTCGCAGCTTCCGGTGGTTGGCGAGGTTTTGGATTCGGCGACCGAGGCGGTGCGAGTCATTCTCGGTGAAGGTGTGCACGTGGCCATGAACCGCTTTAATCGCAGATCGGAAGAAGCAACTAGCGACTAGCAACTAGCTGTTAGCTGCTCAAAAAAGGAACACGCGCTAGTTGCTAATTGCTAGCTACTAGTTGCTAGGAGAACAGAATGCAACGTACTTATGAATTGATGTTTATCGTCCGTCCCGACATGCTCGAAGAGGACCAGGACAAACTGATCTCGAGCCTGGAGACGCAGGTCGGCGGTGCGGGCGGAGCGGTGAAAAGCATGGAACGCATGGGCAAGCGCCGGCTGGCCTACACCGTGCGCAAATTCCAGGATGGCATTTACATGCTGATGGTCCTGGAAGGCGAAGGCGCCATGGTGAAGGAAGTGGAACGCCGCCTGCGCGTGACTGAACCGGTGATCAAGTTCATCACCGTACGGATCGATGAGGAGCAGAAGCGGCTGGCCAAGGTTAAGGCACTTCGCGACGCCAAGGTCCGCGGCAAGGGACGTCAGGCAGCAGCGGCGTCGGCGGCAGCGGAAGCCGCGGCGGAGGCCGCCGCAGCAGCAGAACCGGAAGCGGCGCCCGAGGCGGCTTCGCCAGCGGGCGCCGAATCGGAGCCGGTTAGCGCATAAGTGCTTACACGTAGAGGGTCAAGGCGATCTGTAATTTTAATGCCTTGAATACTGTGCGCAGTCCACGCGCCCGGTGCGGCCTGAGAATGTAGAACTACGGTCCCGCGGGACTGTACCTGACGGTGGAAATTTCCCGTGAGGCCAACCGAGAGAGAAGGAGAATCATGGCAGACGAATCCAACAAGACTGCGGCCCCCGGAGCTGGCGCCGCAACGACTGACGCACCCAGTACGCGTCCGGATGGCGGTGCTCCTCGCGAAGGAGGAGGCGGTGGCGGCTACGGTGCGCCTCGCGGACCTCGTCCCGGTGGACGGCCAGGCGGCGGTTCTGGAGGTCCCGGCGGCGGTGGCGGCGGCGGTCGGAAGTTCTTCCGCCGCAAGAAGGTTTGCAAGTTCTGCGTCGAGAAGATCGACGGCATCAACTACAAGGACGTTCGGCTGCTGTCAGGATTTGTCTCTGAGGCTGGGAAGATCGTGCCCCGCCGGCTGACCGGCGTGTGCACTCCGCACCAGCGGCGTCTAGCTGATGCCATCAAGCAGGCGCGCAACATCGCACTGCTGCCGTTCGGCGGAAGATAGATCAGTGGTCACGGGCTAGAGACCGACAGTAGAGCCGGCCTTCAGGCCCGCGTCCAAGCCCTCAACAATATTCAGGGGCTTTAGAGCGTGTGTGAGACCCAAACTTGGTATTGGCCAGTGGACTGGATGGGCGAAAATCCAGCGCCGTAGGCGTGGCTCAGTTTAGCCCAGCACGTAGGCGCAGTGCTGGGTAAAGTGGAAAATAGATCCGAGTCCCTTCTGGGACGACACAGTTCTCACACACGCTCTTTAGCCCGGAGAGCCTTGCTAAATAAGATTCGACGGAGTTCTATACATGGAAGTCATTCTGAAAGAAGACGTGGTTAAGCTTGGCTCCCGCGGCGAAGTGGTGAAGGTCGCCGAGGGCTACGGCCGCAACTATCTCATTCCCCAGAAGCTGGCAATTGAAGCCACTGCCGCCAACCGTGCCGTCATCGAGCAGATGAAGGCGTCGGCTGTGCGACGCGCTGCCAGCGAGAAGGGCGATGCCCAGGCCCTGGGGCAGCAGGTCGAAGCCGTGACCTTGAGCTTCACCCGCAAGTCGGGCGAGCGCGATCAACTCTTTGGCTCCGTGACCTCGGCTGACATCGCGAGCGAGCTCGAGCACAAGGGTGTGCAGATCGATCGCCGCAAGATCCAGCTCGATGAGCCGCTGAAGCATGTCGGCGAATTCAATGTGCCGGTGAAGTTGCACAAGGACGTAACCGTGCAGCTTAAAGTTGTCATCAACAAAGAAGCGTCGGCCGAAGCCGCTCCGGTGGAAGAAGCCGGCGCCGAAGCCTAGATCGCTCTTCTCGCGAACCAGGATTGACGGTCACGCGGGTCCGAATTCCCGCGCGGAAAAATCTCTCTGAAAGGCGAGGCACCAAGTGTCCCGCCTTTGCCTTTTGTATCGGTCGATAGCCGCGACCCTCCCCGGGGAACGAAAGTGCTGGAACACGGAGCGGAATCGTATGTAGGATGTACCCACTCGTTTCCCCTGTGCGTGAAAAGACGCCGTAACTGTCGTGTGACTGTTGTCGCGCACTTTCGGGGAGCGGCTGGCACCGAACGGCAAGAGGACCATTATGGCGGACCAAGGCTCTGAACGCGGCTCTTTCTGGACATCTTTGCCGGGCATACTAACGGGCGCAACTGCGTTGATCACGGCAGGCGGCGGGCTCGGCGGGCTGGCAATCTGGCAGCACAACAAGCCCAGTCCCACTCCCGGCCCTGCGCCCGCACCGATCGTGAACCCGGTGGTGAAGCCCGATTATCCCAAAGGATCGCGGCAGTGGTGCGACCAGAAAGTTGCGGACTGGTCGGCCGAGATGGCCAATGGGACGGATGATGCCGCGCTCCGCACGGCCTTTCGCGAGGGGGAATGCGGCAAGAAGTACGGTCTTCGCCTGGGCAAGCCTCAGGCGAAATAGCCAGGTAGCATACGCGGTTGCATGAGTCGCGGACCCACCGTCCTGCCTACCAGATCCGCCGCACTCCGTACACGTCGAAGATACTGTCGATGCTGATGATAGGCGCCGCGCACGCCTGCGCCTGGGCGGCCAGGATGCGATCGAATGGGTCTTTATGATGCAGCGGCAGTTGGCCCGCACGGATGCCATGTTCGGAAAGAATCGCAAGTTCGCTGAAGCCTTCCCCCGCGAGTAGATCCGGCCACGCGGCCAGAAAGCTTTCGAAGTTGACTCTGCCTGTCTTCGTTTTAATGGAAACTTCCCAAGCCACTGCGGCGGATATCAGGATCGCGTTCGAGTGGTTTTCGATTATTTTCCGCGCTGTTGCCGAAAGCTGCTGGGGGCTTTCCCACCACCACAGCAAAGCGTGAGTGTCGAGAAGCACGGTCATTGCAGACCCCACTCTTGTAGTTCCTCGTCGGTGAGAGGTGCAAAAGCTCCAGGCTCCCACGAAATCAGCCCCTTAAGCCGTCCGGGAGTCCGTTTCTTTGTCCCGCTGGAAATCGGCACCAGTTTGGCCACCGGTTGCTTGCCGCGGGCGATGATCACTTCCTTGCCCTTCTGGGCCTCCTTGATCAAACGCGAGAGGTTGGTCTTGGCTTGATGGATGGTGTAACTCATTAGCTAATTTTACTTAGCTAATACGGGATCGGCAACCTGCCATTGTGGAGTAGCCTAATCATTCATATCCCTGGCCCGCAATTCGTCGTCGGTGAGAGGAGCGCAGGCACCCGGTGCCGGCCAGAGTTGGCCTTTCATGCTACCAGGACACGTTGCTTGGGTGCGCTCGTGATGGCCACGATCTTAGCGACTGGCACTACCTTGCTCCGGCTTCTCGGATCGATCCTTGCGAGTTGCTCTTGGCCGGATGGAGCGGTGTAGCTAGTTAGCTAAATTTGCTTAGCTAAGTCAAAGTAATCAAGAACGGCATGATTTCGGAGCGCGTGAACCGCTGCGCCTCTTGCCACGTATCTACTAACTGAGCGGTCTATAATGACCGCTCACGGTTTTCTCCCGCGCCCGTCTATGTAATTGCAGGCACGAGAATTGGGCTTGCTAATTGCAGACCAGGTAGAAACCAGCATGCCGGCCGAAGCGGTAGCAGTTCCTCTCACGGTTGGCCCGGGGCTCCGTCCTTCCGTGGCGTGGCGGGAGGCGGAACGAACGTCCTCTACTCCCTCTGACCGAGGGTCCATGGTGGGGCAGGCCCAGAGCCGCATGAATGACACGGAGCTGATCCGGGAAGCACAACGTGGCAATCACGCCGCGTTCGAGGAACTGGTGCGCCAGTACGACGGCGCTGTGCTGCGCCTTGCCTATCACCTGACCCGCTCGGAGCAGGATGCCCAGGACATCTATCAGGAAGCCTTCCTCAAGGCCTACCGGAATATCGGCAATTTTCGTTTCGAGTGCTCGTTTTATACCTGGATCTACCGCATCGTGACCAATCTGTGTCTCGATCTTCTGCGTAAGCGGCAGGTGCGCAAAGAGGATTCAGGGGTGACGACGGACTCGGAAGGCGGCACCTACGACCTGCTTGACCAGGTCGCTGACCAGCGATCGGGAGCCAGTCCAGAGCGCGACCTGATGCGGCGCGAGCTGGGGGCGAACATAGCGAAGGCCTTGCAGAAACTGACTCCGCGCGAGCGCATGGTATTTGAGATGAAGCACTACCAGGGTTTGAAGCTGCGCACCATTGGCGAGATTTTGAATACGACGGAAGAAACGGCGAAGAACACATTGTTTCGCGGCACCCAGAAACTACGCGCCGCCCTGAAGAGCGTTCGGTAGGACCGGGCACTGGGAAGTAGCAAGAGGTAGTCATCATGAATTGCGAATGGGTACAACAGAACACGGCGCTTTATTTGTACGACGAGCTGGCTGACGACGCGCGGCACGAGTTGGAGCAGCACATCCGGCGCTGCCAGGACTGCGCGGCCGAACTGGCGGCGCAGCAGGAATTCCAGGAGCAGATGAACGTGCTGCCGGTGGAAGAGCCTTCGGCGAGCTTTCTGGCCGCGGCGCGCATGCGCTTGCAGGAGTCGCTGGAGACCGCTCAGCAGAATCGCGCTTGGTACCATCGGCTCGCCTTCGATCCCATGGCATGGATGCGCCAGGTGCGTTTCTCGCCCGCGCTGGCCATGGTCATCTTCATCGTCGGCTTTGGCGGCGGCCTGGGCGCTATGTACAGCGTGAAGGGTCCGGCTACTGCAGCGACTCCTCCCGTAGAAGCTTCCATCAGCGGCATCACCTCCATCGAAAAACAACCCGGCACCGATAACGTCAAAGTTCAATACGACAAACGTCTCCCCGCGTCCGTCCAGGGCTCGGCCTCCGATCCGAAGGTGCAGGACCTGCTGCTGTATGCCGCCAAGAGTAACGAGAATTCCGGGGTGCGTTTGAATTCCGTGGATGCACTAACCAGCAAGGCTGACGATCCTCGCGTACGAGAGACCCTGACCTATGCGCTGCGTTACGACAGTAATCCAGGCGTACGCCTCATGGCGCTGGATGGACTAGGGTCCTACGTGAAGCAGGACATCCGCGTGCGCAATGCCGTGCTCGAATCCCTGCTGAACGACAGCAATTTGGGAGTGCGCAGCGGAGCCCTCCATGCGCTGGAACCAGTCCGCGCCGACAGCAGCGTGCGCATGGCCCTGCAACAGTTGTCGAAGGAAGATCCCAGCGAGTACATCCGCACCGAGTCCAAGCGCGTGCTGGCCTCGATGCCCAATATTTACTAAGCAGAACGGTGTTCCAGAATTTCGTGCATGCGCTCCCGGAAAGAGGATTGGTTGAAGCAGGGTTGGCAATTTAGAGCGGCGATAAAAAAGGCGGGGCGCGAAGACTTGGGCGCACGGCGTGCCGCCAGTAGTCGCAAATGGACAGCGGCCGCCGCATTGTTGGCGATGGCGGTTGCGGTTCCTCTCTGGGCGCAACAATCGCGGGTTTATCGCGACGGTAATTCGTGGGTGGAAGAGATCACGGGGACCTTGCCCGCTTCCCGCCAGGTTCGCATTACCACCGACGTGGGATCGGTGCAGGTGCAGGGAAGTTCGTCCCGCGTGACCTATGTCATTCGCAAACGCTCGTACGCTCCCAGCGAAGAAGCGGCGCGGCGTCAATTTGAGCAGATGCGTATTTCCGCGATCAAGAATGGGGAAGGCGCCTTCATCGAAGGCAGGCTGGCCAACAGGAACCTGGACCGATTCAACGCTGAGTTTGTCGTGCAGATACCGCGGCAACTTGACGTCGTGAAAGTGGAAACGCGGGGTGGTTCGCTCAACTTTAGTTCCATCGCTGCTACGGTTCTGGGCGCGACGGGCGGGGGTTGGGTGAAGCTCGACGATCTGGACGGATCGGTGAAGATTACCAGTGGAGGTGGAAATGTGGAGGCCGGCCGTCTGGGCGCCGATTTTTCACTGACCACCGGAGGAGGGGACGTTCACATCAAGAACGTTGCCGGGCAAGCGCGCGTGAACATCGGCGGTGGCAGGGTGTACATCGGTTCCGCGAAGGGAGCCAGTATTCAAACCGGCGCGGGCAACATTGAGGTGCGTGAGTGCAGCGGTGATTTGGGGGCAAGCTCCGGTGGGGGCAATCTCATTCTGGGCGACGTCAGCGGCGCGGTTCAGGCTGAAACTACCGGAGGAAGCGTGCATCTGGATAGCGCCAGGGGACGGGTGCAAGTCACTACTGGTGGCGGCAGTGTCGAGTTGCTCAACCTGAGTCAGGGCGCGCAGGTGGAAACGGGAGCAGGCGGAATTACGGCGGAGTTTGTGGGCAAGCGCGGTGCCTTCCGCGATTCCTTGCTGCATACCGCAGCCGGCGACGTAATCGTCTATCTGCCAAAAGACTTGCCGGTCACGGTACACGCCTCCTCTGACATGGCGACCGGGCATGGCATCGTCTCCGAGTTTTCCGGATTGCGGATCACGAAGGAAGGCAGTAACTTCGCCCCCAGGTCCATGTACGCCGAAGGGGCATTAAATGGAGGCGGTCCAGTGTTGAAGGTCCGTACGATCATTGGACAGATCGATTTCCGGCAGTCACGTTAAGGGTGGGAGTATGCGCAAAATTACGATAGTTATACACGGTCTGGTTTCAATCCTGATGGCAGCTGCAATCGCGGCGCCGGCAGCGGCCAAGCCCGCATCGGGCAATCCGGCGTGGCGGGATTCGCATGCGACCGCTTATCTCGGCGTGCACATTGACGAGGTCACCCCACAGCAGGTCTCCGCACTGAAATTAGCCAGCTCCAACGGCGCGGTCATCACCGATCTCGACCAGGATGGCCCGGCATGCAGGGCGGGATTGAAAGAGAATGACGTCATCGTTGGTTTTAACGGTTCGAAGATCGAATCCCCCGAACAATTGGGGAACATGATCCACGTGACACCTCCCGGCAAGACAGTGATGTTCATCGTGGTCCGCAGTGGTGAGAAGAAAGACGTCAAAGTGACTCTGGGAAGCTGGCCGCAAGTCACGCCTCACGCGCAGAGCTTCGTAGCCGGGGCTCCGCGGTGGACCGGTCCGGTAGTGGCTCCCGGGGTTGTCCCGGACATCGAGGTCCCATCCTTCGCCGCCCTTTCCTCGCGCCATGGTTTGATGGTGGAGAGCCTGTGCCCGCAATTGTCTGACTTCTTCAACGTGCCGGCAGGAACAGGCGTTCTAGTGCGCTCGGTGGAAAAAGGCAGTCCCGCTGACGCGGCTGGCCTGAGGGCCGGCGACGTAATCGTCAAGTTGAACAACGAAACCGTGCATGACATGGCCGACTGGCGGCGCGCCCTGCGGGTTCAGGCAGACCAGATATCCGTCACCGTGGTCCGCGAGAAACAAGAGAAGACGGTAGTAATGCATCTTCCGCCGCCGCGAGATTCCTCAAAAGTGCTTGGCCAGGACTGGGGAGATGTTGAAGAGCAGATGCAAGCCTTAGGGCAGGAAATGGAGAAGCTGCGTCCGGAGATCGAGTCCAGCCGGGAAGAAATGCTGGCGGCAGTGCAGCCCAACGAAAAAGAGCTGGAACAGATGCGCCGCGAGATTGAAAAGTCGATGAAGATAAAACAAAAAGACATGGAAAAGATGGCCCGCGAAATCGAAAAGTCTGCGAAGCCAACGCAAGAGCAGATCGAGAAGATGACTCGCGACATCGCGAAGTCCGCGCAGCCGAACCAGGAAGAGCTCGATCAGATGCGGCACGACATCCAGGAGTCGATGAAGAGCTGGACGCCGCAGCTCCAGCAGGAAATGCAGGAATTCCAGAAACAGATGGAGCAGCAGAAGCTCGACCTGCAGCAAATGATGAAGGGCTTCGGGACCGAGCGCGAATTCTAGAGCCTACCCAGTCATCTCTCTTCTGAAATTGTCATTACGAGCGAAGCGAGGAATCTGCTGTTGTTTTGCGCCTGGAATGACGGACAGGAAACAGCAGATCCCTCACGGCCTAAAGGCCGTTCGTGATGACAACTCAGAGATAGCACGCCCTGATGCGCCTCCGAACGATTTATGAAATGAGTTGCAGGCAGCAGTAACACTTCACCGCTTGCGGCCCTCCCCCGCTGGGCCATCGCACCGCCTCTTTCGATCGAGCCACTCGACAATACCGTAGAGAACTAGGCATACCCACAGGTTCACCACCAGCCCGAGATCAATCCGGAAAGGTTGGTGACGTCCCGCCAGCGGCAGGTGTGGCATCAGGACGAAGAAGTAGAGCAGGCTGCCCACAACCACGGCAACTGATTGCTTGAGAAGTCTTCGAAGCACGCACTTGTTGGACACCCGCAAAGCCGCATTTGATGCGAGAAAACAGCAATTAGCAATTAGCAGCTAGCAATTAGTGCCTGGCTTCTGTCCTAAAAGCGCAATCGTTCAGGAGAAAGTGTAGGCCGGAAAAGAGCGAGTGAAGTTCATCTGAGCTAATTGCTAACTGCTAATTGCTAATTGCTGAGTTACCATCCTTCTGTGCTCGACCTCGCCACCAACGTACAGTTCGTCAAAGGCATCGGGCCAAAGATTGCCCAAATTCTGCTGGAAAAGGGCATCAGCACCGTCGAGGACCTGCTCTACTATTTGCCCTTCCGCTACGAAGACCGGCTCAATCCCCGTGGCATTGGCGAGCTTCGCGCCGGCGAGATGGCCAGCATCATCGCCGAGGTGCGCACCTTCGGATTGTTCCGCACGCGCCGCATGCCGATCTTCGAGATGACCGTCGGACAGGGGCGCGACACGTTGAAGTGCGTTTGGTTCAACGCCACCTACCTGCAAGACAAGTTCCGCGCCGGCATGCTGCTGGCGCTGTACGGCAAGGTGGAAGCCGGCGACCGTGGAGGCCACCGCTTCGAAATTGTCCAGCCTCAGTTCGAGGTTTTGCACGATCCGACTGCCCACGGCAACGGCACTGGCGACGAACCCAAGTGGCAATCGCTCGAGGTCGGTCGCATCGTTCCCATTTACGAAGCTGCCGGCAACGGCCGTCTCACCGCGCGCTGGTTCCGGCGGGTGATCCACGCCATGCTGGAGGGCCTCGACCAGGACCCGCCGGACGCGATCCCCGCTGCGGTCCGCGGGCACATGGGCCTGATCGATCGCCGTCGCGCGTTCTGGCAGGCCCACTGGCCGGAGGTCGGTGAGAGCCTGGCGAACTTGCAGGCGGCGCGCACCCCGGCGCACATTCGTCTCATCTTCGAAGAACTTTTCTTCCTCGAACTCGGACTGGAACTCAAGCGCCGGAAGATGCGCGCCCAAACGGGGATCCCGTTCCAGATTAGTGGCCGCGTACGCGATGCGGTAAAGCGAATCTTGCCCTTCCATCCGACGGCGGCGCAGAAGCGCGTGCTGAAAGAGATTGCCGACGATATGGCCGAGCCGGTTCCCATGCGCCGTTTGCTGCAAGGCGATGTCGGATCCGGCAAGACCATCGTCGCGCTGGAAGCTGCCGTCATCGCCATGGAAAACGGCTACCAGGCCGCACTGATGGCGCCCACCGAGATTTTGGCGACGCAGCATTTTCTCTCCGCCCGGCGCATTCTCGAGCCCGCCGGCTATCGCATTGTGCTGCTCACCGGCTCGCAGGAGTCCGGCCGCAAGAAGCAGGCGCGCCATCACATCGCGCAGGGCAACGCGCAACTCGTGATCGGCACCCATGCGCTCATCCAGGAGACGGTCGAGTTCGACAAGCTTGGGCTGGTGATCGTGGACGAGCAGCATCGCTTCGGCGTGCTGCAACGCTTCCGCTTGATGAAGAAAACGAATGAAGCCGAGCCCGACGTGCTGGTGATGACGGCAACGCCGATTCCGCGCACCCTCGCGCTCACCCTGTACGGCGATCTCGACACCAGCGTCCTCGACGAGCTTCCGCCCGGGCGCACGCCCATCACTACGCGGCGGGTCGGCGATGAGCGCTCGGAGGAAGTCTGGGAGTTCGTGCGCAAACAAGTCGCTGCCGGGCGGCAAGCCTACATCGTGTATCCCGTTATCGAAGAGGGCGCCACGCCACCCCATCGCGCCAACATCGGGCGCGCTGGGGGCCCCGGGGAAGGCGAGCTGAAGGCTGCCATCAAGATGTACGAGCAGCTTCGCAAGCGCGAATTCTCCAGCCTGCGCGTTGGCCTGTTGCATGGGCGCATGAGCGCCGAGGAAAAAGATGCGACCATGGCCAGCTTTCAGAGCGGCGCAATTAATGTGCTGGTCTCGACGACCGTCATCGAGGTTGGCGTGGATGTGGCCAACGCCAACCTCATGGTCGTGGAGCACGCCGAACGTTTCGGTCTCTCGCAACTGCATCAACTGCGTGGGCGCATCGGACGAGGCAGCGCAAAGTCGTACTGCGTGCTGATGACCGGCGGCAAAGTTTCGGTGGAAGCCGAACAGCGGCTCGAAGCCATGGTGCGCACTCAGAATGGATTCGAGATCGCCGAACTCGACTTGCAGCAGCGCGGTCCTGGCGAGTTCTTCGGTACCAAGCAGGCGGGCATGCCGAACTTTCGCGTGGCCAATTTGCTGCGCGACCGCGAATTGCTGGAGGCCGCGCGCCGCGAGGCGAAATACGTGCTCGCGGGCCCCAGCCCCGATCTGACCAAAGAGGAGATCGCCCGCGCCGTGCAGCACCTGCGTGGACACTGGAACCGGCGATATGGGTTAGTCGAAGTGGGGTGAAATCGCATCAGATGCGATAGGGAGATTTTCATGATTGACCCTAAAGAGATGCTGACTACGCTCGTCGAACATTTCGCCACAACTGCAAAAGTGCAAAACGTGTTTGGAGAGCCGATCGAAAGCCACGGCAAAACGATTATTCCCGTTGCTCGGGTAAGCTATCGCCTGGGCGCAGGCGGTGGAGGAGGCGGACAGATCCGGCCAGACTCGTCTGCGCCCCAGAGAGAAGGCGGTGGGGGCGGTGGGGGCGGGATCGTGCAGGCGACGCCCGCCGGAGTGGTCGAGATTACCGAAGCCGGAGCTCGCTTCGTGCGTTTCTTCGATCCGCAAATGGCCATGGCCCTCATCGGCGGTGGCATCATAATGGGCCTGCTCCTGCGGCGGCTCTTCAGTCGAAAGTGAGCCTTATGCGTGCGAAGTGGGCCGCGGGACTGCCGCCTTTGCTCAGTTGAACGCGGTAAATTAACATCCGGGGCATCACGGACATCAAGCAAGACCGTAGGAGGAGGGTGACTGTTTTGGACCTCGAAGAACAATTCAAACGCCGCGTTGATGAGGGCAAAGTAGCAAGAATCTTGCTCTCTATCGCGACAACCCCCCAACCAGCGGGAAAAGCCCGCTCCTGGCGATCTGAGCGGAAACTTCGATTTCTGCTTTGATGGCGGAGCTGCCAGAAACGTCACCGGATGGACTCAGTACGAGTTTACAGACGGTACCCGCGCGAGGGTCGACGTAGTTCCGGGCTTGCACGTCGTCATCCAATTTCCCAACGGCTATGGGGCTGTTGTCTCGCAGCTAAATCCCGAGTTCGACATAGGCTTTTTAAAACCGAGAAGCCAGCAACCGTGAAGATAGGTACTCTCTTGGAGTAGAGTCTTTCTGAGACGATGCCAACTGCTGGAAATTCCGTTCTTCGCCTGCTTCCGTCCATAGACGAACTGCTGCGCACTCCTGCGATGGATGCGCTCGCGCGACAGAAGGGTCGAGCTCCAGTGCTGGACGCTACGCGGGAGGCGCTGCAGCAGCTTCGAACTGAGATCGCGTCGGGCGACGTAGACCAAGCACAAATCACTGCCAGAGTTGATGGCTTGCCGTTGAGAGTAGAACAGCAATTGCAGCGGACAATTGCCCACTCCCTGCGCCCGGTCATCAACGCGACGGGCGTCATTCTGCACACTAACCTTGGTCGTGCGCCGCTCAGCCGAGCAGCATTGGAACATCTCGCCGAAGTCTCGGAGGGATACTCGAATCTTGAATTCAACCTCAGCACAGGCGAGCGCGGCAAGCGCGATGTTCATGTGAACCGCCTCTTTGCGAAACTGCTGAACACTGCGGAACGCGAAGTCTCGACTATCGTCGTCAACAACAACGCCGCCGCGGTACTGCTGGCGCTGAACTCGCTGGCCGAAGACGGAGAGGTGCTGGTCTCGCGCGGCGAACTGGTCGAGATCGGTGGCTCGTTTCGCATTCCTGACGTGATGTCCAAGTCAGGCGCGGTGCTCCGCGAAGTGGGAACCACCAACCGCACGCGCATTGGCGACTACAAGGCCGCAATCTCCGAACGTACCAGGCTGCTGCTGCGCGTCCATCGCTCCAACTTTCAGATTGTCGGCTTCACCGAGCAGCCGTCGCTGGAGGAATTGGTTGCGCTCGGACGGAAGCATGACATCCCGGTGATGGAAGACCTGGGGAGCGGCGAGATCTTCGACTTACGCAGTGTCGGTGTACGCGGCGAGCCGATGATCGCCGACAGCCTGCGTGCTGGCGTGGACGTCGTCACCTACAGTGGAGACAAGCTGCTGGGCGGCCCGCAAGCCGGCATCGTCAGCGGCAATCCCGCGCTGGTGGCGAAGGTCAGCGGCAATCCGCTGTTCCGCGCCCTGCGCGTTGACAAGATGTTCTATGCCGCGCTCGAAGCGACGCTGCTCGCGTATCTTCGCGAGGACTATGACTCGATTCCGGCGTTACGCATGATGCGCATCTCCGAAGACGCACTGGCGCAGCGCGCGAAGCAGATAGCGGAGCGATTGCGTGCGAGCTGCCCAAACTTGCAGGTCGAAGTTATCGAGTCTCGCTCGGTGCTGGGCGGCGGCGCTGCGCCTGGATCTACTTTACCGACACGCGTGCTTGGCGTGAAGAGCGAAGGCCTCAACGCCGATGAACTTTGCGCGCGGCTCCGCCGGTGGGAGACGCCGATCATCGCGCGCGTGGAGGAAGAGCGCGTGCTGCTCGATCTGCGCACCGTCGAGTCAGCACGGGACGAGGCAATCGTTTTGGCCCTGGAGAGCATCTGGCAATAAAGTGGCTTTGAAGGGTACGTGAGAACTGTGCCGTCCCTTGTATGTTGCTTGCTATTCCCCGCCGCCTGCAGTTCGGTGTTAAGTGGAAATTGCAGGTATGGGGTCCGGCGGGGAAGGCCGTCCGTCCCTGAGGCACGCTGGCAACGGCGTAAGCCTGGCTTTAGAGCATTATTTTCTTCCACTACCCAGCCCTTACGCCCTGGCTAAAACAAATTCCGCCCCTGCGCTGCCACGTCAGAGCGAGTTCTCACACACGCTCTAAGCCCAGTCTGTAAATGACCGTTTACGGCACGGCTGAAAGCCGTGCCCTTTCAAACCCGATTAATTGAAATAGCTTCTAGTGAATATCGAAGTTTTCCTGGTGCAGCAGCGGATCGCTCTTCACCAACACGGTCTTGCCGGTCAAGTCCTCCATCTCGGAGATCAGCTTGCCGTTGTTGGCCTTCAGGGCCTTGGCCACTTCCGGATGCACGCGCACGGTGATATCGGTCTTGTCGTGCAACTTCGCCATCTTGCGCATCTCGATGTAAAGCTCATTGCACACGGTGATCACCGATTTCACAAAGCCCGCGCCCGCACAGTAGGGGCAAGTCTCTCCCAGAGTGCGCTCCAGCGATTGCTTCACGCGTTTACGGGTAATCGCAACCAATCCGAAATCGTTGAACTGGAGCACCTTCGAGGGAGCGCGATCGCTGCGCATGGCTTCTTCGAGGGCCTGCATCACCTTCTGGCGATTCTTGCGCTCGTCCATGTCAATGAAGTCGATGACGATGATGCCACCCAGGTCGCGCAGCCGGATTTGCCGCACGATTTCCTTGACCGCATCCACGTTCGTCTTGGCGATGGTGTCTTCCAGCCGCTGCGTCTTGCCAACGTACTTGCCGGTATTGATGTCGATGGCCACCAGCGCTTCGGTCTGGTTGATGACGATATGTCCGCCGCTCTTCAGCCATACTTTCGACTTCAGCGAGCGATTGATCTCGTCCTGAATGCCGAACTGCTCAAACAATGGAGTGTCTTTGGTGTACAGCTTGATGCGCCGGACCAACGACGGTTGGAAGCGGCTGGCAAAGCGCACCACGCGCTCGAATTCGTCTTCCGTATCCACCCAAATTTGCGAAAAGTCGGCATTCACCTGGTCGCGCAACACACGTTCCACCAGGTTCAGGTCGTGATAGATGAGCGCCGGCGACTTGCTGTTCTCGGTGCGGCTCTTAATCTCAGCCCACAGATGCTTGAGGAAGCGAATGTCGGCGCGCAGATCTTCTTCCTTGATGTTAGCGGCGGCGGTGCGGACGATGAACCCGCCTAATCCGTTTTCACGCTCGCTGGTGACGATGCGCTTCAGCCGCTGGCGCTCTTCGTCGGAGGCGATCTTGCGCGAGACTCCCACGTGATTGACCGTGGGCATGTACACCAGGAAGCGGCCGGGCAGCGCAATATGGCTGGTGATGCGGGCGCCCTTCTTGCCGATCGGTTCTTTGGCAATCTGGATCAGCACCTCCTGTCCTTCCTTCAACAGATCGGTGATGAGGGGCTGATTGCGATTGGTGTTGGGACGAGCGCGGAAGTTGCGGCGCGGACCGCCACGGCGATTGCGATCGCGAAAACCACGACGATCGGAGCCCGGACGCTCAGCCTGCCGCTGCTGGTAGCCCGCGGTGGGAGACGCAGCCCGCACCTCGGCGCGGCCGTTGGTTTCTTCTTCCTCGCCGGCCTCTTCTTCCTCTTCTGCTTCCTCGGCGTCGGTTCCGTAGATTTGTTCGCCACGCTCCTCGGCCGCCACCACTTCGTCCTCGTCTACGTCGGCAATCTTGGGAATCCAACGGTCCGAATCGTCGTTATCGGCGTCGAGGGTCTCTTCCTCGAGGACGAGTTCCTCATCGCCTTCGACCTCGCTGATCGCACTAAGATCGTCGGGGACAGGATGGAATTCCATCTCCTCGTCTTCCAACACTTCATGCTCCAGCGTACGTCCCTCAGGAGCGATCGAAGGAGTTTCATGCGGTTGGAAGCCCGGCGATTCCAGCGTGGCGGCTTCGCCGTGGCCTTGTTCGCGATCTTCGGCGGCTGTCGGGAATTCGGTGCTCTGCACTTCACCTGGCAGTTCTTCGACCAGAGTTTGATTCTGCGGCGCTGTGGTCAGGACCTCGGTGGCCGTCGCCCGGGACCTCTCCGGCGCCCGCGCGTGGAAAGATTCCGAAGGCGCGACGCTCATCTCCTCGCGTTCGTCATCATGGCGCACGGCTTCGGTGTTCTGCGTTTCGTCATGCGCGGGAGGCGGAGCTGCGTGCTCGACTTGATCTGGTTCGGCCGCGGCGTGTCGGAGTTCGAGATCGGCGCGTGATTCGGTTTTCTGAACTGCAGTGCTGACGTACGAGTTCGAATCGACAGCCCGATTGAAGTCCTCAACCGGCGCAAAGGAAGGCTGATCCGATGTGTCCTCGCCCTTTGGCTGGGGCGCGGGCTGCTGGGGCAGGTTGCGATACTTCGAAATCGATTCCCCCGGTAGAAGGATCGGCGTATAGCCTGCGGGTGGACCGTAATCTGCGCGAGGACGCGCGGCCGGACGCGTCTCCGCATGATAGGTTGGCGCTTCCTCTATCGGTGCCGGCTTTACGGCCTCGATCTTTGGCTCTGGCCGGTCGTTGCGCTCGTCTCCCTGGCCGCGACGTCCGCCACGACGACGGCGGCGTCCGCGCCAAGGCCGTGTTCCTTCCGCCGAATCCCGGTCCTCATTGGACGAAGCTTCGGTGGCCTCGACTACCGGTGGCCCGTCCGCAGGACCAAGATCGTCAATAGCGGTTTCGAACTCCTCCGCGATCTCGGGTTCAGCAACTGCAGACTCTGCTTTAAGCTGTGTCTCCTGCGCGGCATACGCTTTGCTTACATCGATGGCATTACGCGGCACGGGAATGCTGCCGAACTCTTCTTCGTCTTCTTCATCGCCTGTCACTTCGAGGAAATCGGAGACGTAGAGGAAGGCATCGCGCTCCAGTCCGATGTCAACGAAAGCGGACTGCATGCCGGGAAGCACGCGCGTGACCCGGCCTTTGTAGATTGATCCTGCCAGGGTGTATTCGTTTTCCCGCTCGAAAAAAACTTCGGCGAGGAGATCGTCCTCAACCAAAGCCACCTTGGTTTCGTGTGGCGTGGAGGACACGTAAAGTTCTTTGTTCATGGGATGCTCCGGTTCAACCGGCGCGGTCGATCGGAAGGACAGGAAAAACTCTACAGGTGACTAGGCCGAGGGCACACCGAGGCTTACGCCGGGATGCGAACCAGACCTGATTCGTGAAGCGACAATTTGTGGAATCTTTAGCACCGTATAGAGCACGCGCTCGAAGGTTGTGGCCTCACGCTCAGCTTCAGCCAAGGGGCCGTTTCCCGCCTCGATCAACGTGCCTTGCAATCCTGTCCGGCCTATTCTTCTAGCGCGGCCGGTATGCCCTCGTACGTGAGGGCGGTCGTAATCTTGTTGTCATCCTTCGGAGGCCCGACGTCCAGTCTGTAATGGCTTCCCCGGCGGATGGGACCGGTCTCCTCTGAAGCGCGTCCAATAGGACGCTAAGAAAGTCCAATGCCAAAAGTTTGTTACTCAGTTCACAAACCGGCGCATACGAATGTTCATTACGATTCCCAGCGCCAGAAACATGAACAGTACTGACGATCCCCCGTAACTCATTAACGGCAAGGGAATACCCGTGACCGGCATGAATCCTACCACCATGCCTACGTTAACCAGGACGTGGAAGGCGAGTACCGCAACCACACCCATGACCACGAAGGCACCAGCCCGGTCCGGGGCCGTCTGAGCGTTTTGGACCAGACGCATCAGCACGATAAAGTATAGCAGCAGCAATCCCATAGCGCCTAGGAATCCGTGCTCCTCGGCAAAGGCGGCAAAGATGAAATCGGTGTGCGGCACCGGCAGAAATTGACCCTGAGTCTGGCTGCCATGCGCCGTTCCCTTGCCAAGAATGCCCCCTGAACCCACGGCGACCAGCGACTGAATCACCTGGTATCCGTGGCGCTGAGGGTCAGCCTCCGGCTCCATGAAGCTGGTCAGGCGGTCTCGTTGGTAAGGCTTTAGAACATGCCACCCCACGGGAGCCAGCAGCGCCCCGAGCACCAGTATGACCAAGGCATGCCGGGCCTTCATTCCTCCGAGGAACAAGCCCATTATTGCGATCGGGATGTAAGTGAGGGCCGTGCCCAGGTCCGGCTGGACGAGCACCATCAGCATGGGTACGCCGACCAGCGCTCCGGCTTTCACGATGTCCTGGGCCGTACATTCGGACTTTGTGTCGGCGAAGTATTTAGCCATCGCGAGAATGAGCACCAGCTTTACCCACTCCGAAGGCTGGAAGTGAAACGAGCCTAGCTGCACCCAGCGACGGGCGCCCAGATACTTCTTGCCGAATAGTTCGACTGCAATCAACGAAGCGATGGAAATCAAGTACATCAGCGGTACGCGTTCCAGGAGTGCCTGGTAATTGAAGAAGCTCACCACGAACATCAGGCCTACGCCGCCCAGAATCCAATACACCTGCTTGAGGTGTACACCCATAAACTTGGTACTGATGGTTGCGCTGTAGATCTCGAGCACGCCCAGAGAGCAGATCAGCAGCACCAGCACCAACAGGACCCAATCGAAATCGCGGAATGAGATGTAGCGGCTCAGGATTGGCTCCGGGGAAGGACGGCCGCCGCAGGTGCGATCGTGGGCTCGGCAGCAGGCTTCTTCGTCGTAGGTGGCGGCGCAGGTGGCGCTTGCTGCTCAGGAGTTGTCGCCGGAGCAGTCGGTTGATTCTCCGCGGGAGGTTCGGTTTCGGGATGGGCCATCTCCACGTGCGACTCCGTGGTTTCGAGATCGGCACGAGGAATAGGCTTGTCCGCTTCTCCCACTCCGGGCGCCGAAGTTACCGGCTTGGTCTTGCCATCGGTTGGTACGGTGAAATGTCCTGCTTGCATCTTGTCGGGGGTCTTCGCGTCGCCCTCGTGCCACACTGCGGCAACTTCCGCTTGCTGGCTTCCCGCAGCCGTTCCGCTTGCCTTGGCCACTTGCGTCTTGCTGTTACGCTGCTTTTCGACGTACGCCTTGATCACCTTGGCGGCAACTCGAGCCGCCAGCGCTCCGTGCTCGCCGCCCTCAAACAAGCAGGCCACCACGATTTCAGGATTGCGGCGCGGCGTGACCCCAACGAACCAGCCGTTGTCCTTGAACTTGCTCTTCTCGCTGCTGCCCATCTTCGCTTTTAGCTGGTTGGAGATGGTCTGGGCGCTGCCCGTCTTGCCGGCAAAATCAATACCCGGCAAATGAGCGCTGCCAGCCGTCCCGATAGGAGAGACGACATTCGCCAAGGCATCGGTAATGATGATCCAGTTTTCCTGGTCGAGCGGAATCTTCACTTGATCGGTATAGTTCGCCACCTGCTTGAATCCCGGAGGAAACTGATCGGGAAATGCCACGTGGGGACGCACCAGCACTCCGCCGCTGGTGATGGCGCCGACAGCTCGCGCAAGCTGAATCGGCGTGGTAGCCACAGCACCCTGACCGATACCTACCGAAATGGTCTCGCCCGCATACCACTTCTGCTTAAAGTTCTTGATCTTCCATTCTTCCGACGGCATCACGCCGGAAACTTCCTGGGGCAGGTCAATACCGGACTTCTGTCCCAGTCCGAGCATGGTGGCATATTTTGCGATGCGGGAGATGCCCAGCTTTTCCGCGAGGGTATAGAAATACGAATCGCACGACTGATAGATCGCCTTGCTGATGCCGACCGTGCCGTGGGAACCGTGCGTGGATGCGATCCAGCACTTAAAGAAGCGGCCATAGAAAGTCTTCCCACCGCCGCAATTGATAACCAGGTTTTGTGCAATGCCTTCCTGCAGTCCGGCGGTGGACATGATGACCTTGAACACGGAACCGGGAGCGAGCTGCGCTTGGATCGCTTTATTCAGAAGCGGCTTACCGGGATCGGTAATCAACCGGTTCCACTCATCGCGCGTGATGCGCACGGCAAACTCATTGGGATCGAATGCCGGGCGGCTGACCATCGCGAGGATTTCGCCATTGCGCGGGTCCATCGCCACGATGGCCCCGGGCTTGCCTTCGAGCGCCTCTTCGGCGGCGATCTGTAGATCAAGATCAATGGTGAGCTTGAGCTGTTTGCCGGGAACCGCGGACACGTCACTGAGGGTGCCCACTTCCTTGCCGCGACTGTTGACCAGCACCTGGCGCGAGCCGTTCTTGCCTATCAGAATATCGTTGTAGTACTGCTCGACCCCCGACATGCCGACGATGTCGCCCGGGTTGTACAGCTCCCACTGCGGCTGGGTCAGCATGTCCTCGCTCACCTGGCCGACGTAGCCGATAATGTGGGCCATGAATCCGTTGCGGGGATAGAGGCGGCGGTGAACGGTGATGGTGTCGAGCTCGGGCAACTCCGCTTTGTGCGATTCGATGAAGGCCAGCTCGTCGGGCGTGATGTCGTCCTTGAGGAACAGCGGCTGATATCCCGGAACGGCGGCCATGCGCTTCAGACGGGCGCGCAGCTCGTCGGGGGGGATGTGGAGTCCGGCGGCTATCTTGTCGGCGTCGGCCTGGAGATTGCGGTTCTGATCGCGCAGCAGCAGCACGGAGAACGACGGGTAGTTGTCAACGATGATGCGGCCTTCGCGGTCAAGGATTTTGCCGCGCGGCGCCAGAATGGGGACCTGCTTGATGCGGTTCTGTTCGGCCAGCGTGCTGTAGTAATCGCTGCGCGCCACCTGCAAGCGCCACAGCCCGAAGGCCAGCACCAAAAAAACTCCCAGCAGGACGTATTGCACTGCGGTAAGCCGGAGCTGGGAGACTTTTTCGTCGCGACCGAACATCAAGAACTACAACTTTCGAGGGGCTATCGTTGCAAAGTTTCGAAACTTACGAATCGGCGCGCAATTGGCGCCGGGCCAGCTACTCTGCTCTGACGGCATACTCTCGGGCCGGGTTCGCACTCGCTTTGCAGTTGGTAACTGGCGATAAACTCTGCCCTCATTGTAGCCCGAATCGGGGCGTGAGCGCAGGGGAAAAATCATCCGCGACTCGCGGATCCGTATACTGTTCAACATCAAAGGCAACAGTTATCGCCTTGTCGTCAAGATTGAATACCGATGGCAGATTATCTTCGTCAAGCAGCTTCTGACGCACACCGAATACAACCGAGGTAAGTGGAAGAAATGAACGCATTGGCCGCCAATTATGCCGCTTTGCTTTCCGAGACGAGGCCTGAGGTCATTCGTGACGAGGGGCAGAACCAGGCGTATGTTCGCCTACTCGAAAAACTGACCAGCAAGAAGTCGGTTACTCGGGCGCAGGAGAAGCTCATCGAACTCCTGGCGGTGTTGATCGAGGACTTTGAGGCGAAACACTTTCCCGTCCCCGAAGCGACACCGGTAGCGATCATTCGGCACTTGATGGAGGCCCACGGATTGCGGCAGAAGGACCTGGTGAGTGTGTTTGGTGCCGAGAGTATCGCCTCCGAAGTCTTGCACGGTAAACGAGAACTCACCAGGGAACACATCAAGCGGCTGAGCGCGAGGTTCGGCGTGTCTCCTGCGGTGTTCTTTTAATACCGTTCGCTCACCGCTCCTTGAACCTGTCCAGGAACTTGAAGACGAACAGCCCAATGACGGCATTGGCCAGCGCGGAAATGGCCACGTGGCTCCAACTCCACTGCTGCACCTGGCGAAGCAGGCCGTGCGCCACGCCGTAATAGATTCCCTGGTGGGCCACGAAAAAGACGTAAGTGATGATGAATCGCGAGCCGGGGTTCTCGACGTCGATCTTCAGGCCCAGCGATGACGCCATGTAACCGATGATCGTCAAAGCAATTCCGTACATGCCCAGCGGATGGCTCGGCCCGGCGAACAGGTCCTGCAGCAGGCCGATCGCGCAGCCCGTGAGGCATCCGCTGACCGGGTTGCGCCGGGCCACCGCGAAGAAGATGGTGACCATGAGCGGCAGGTCAATGATCGGGAGAAAGCGGACCCGCACTGGAATGAAGATCTGGACTAGTACCGCAACCAGGGGGATGAAGATGACCGCGGGCCAACTGAACTCGTAGACCGCGACCTGGTCCCGCGATGTCAGGCTTCCCCGGAATGGCATGACTCGGCTGCTCATTGCGGTGGCGGCTCCCCGGCAGGCGTCGTCGAAGGCTGCTGCGGATTCGCACTTGGCGTCTGCTGCGGAGCCGGCTTGGCCTGCTTCGGCGCAGGCGTCGTCTCTTCGCGGTTCGTGGGGCCGTTCGCCGGCGATGGAGTAGCTGCTGGCGCGGTGCGATTTGTATTTGGCGCAGTTGCCGTTCCGGCGCCGTTTAGCGGTTTCGCAACTTTAGCAGGAGGCGTTCCGCTGGCAGTCGCGGGTTTCGGCGATTTCGACACTCCGGGGCTTGTCGCCGTTGTGCCTGACGGAGCACCGTGCACAGCAGTAGCCGCTCCGTTGGGCTTGGGAGCGCCCGCTGTCGAACTGCCAGTTGCCGGCTTGTTCGCGGCTGGAGTTCCCGCCGCTCCGGGATGAGCGGCGCTTGCAGCCGCTCCTGTCGCGGGGACCGCGCCGGCCGTGGTCGCGTTCCCAGCGCCAGGCTTTGCGTTTCCGGCGGCGTCAACTTCGGGCTTGGCAGGAACGGTCGGCAACCGTTCGGCCAAAATATCCGACGCGCGAAGCGGGCCCAAATCCTTGGTGTCCGGCTCCCTTTCCAGGATTTTGGTGACGACCAGCACTTCCTCCACCTGATCGAGGCGGGCTGCGGGAACGACGCGAATGTTCAGGAATAGATCTTTCCCGGGCTCGACCGAGACGACTTTGCCGACCGGCAAACCTTTGGGGAAGATGCGGTCTCCACCGCTGGTGATCACCTCTTCGCCGGGTTCTACCTTCTCGTCGCTCATGACGTATTGCAGGGTGGTCGCGCCATTCGGCGCTCCCTTCAGGATGCCCTGGAGACGGGAGGACTTCAGCGCGGCACCCACTCCGCTGAATTGATCGTTGATCGGCAAAACCTGGGAGGAGTCGGGAAACACCTGCACAACCTTGCCCACGATGCCGGTCGGGGTGATTACGGCCATGTCTGGCTTAATGCCATCCCTTGATCCTTTATCCAAGTACAGGATGCGCGATTGCTCGCTGCCACTGGTGCCGATGACCTGGGCCGCGACGGTGGTATCGACGTACTGCTCCTTGAATGCGAGCAATGCCTGGATGCGACGCGCCATACGCGCGTCCTCGGCGAAGCGGGCGTCTTCAACCCTCATGCGCTCGATCTCGGCGCGGAGTTGCCGGTTTTCCCTGCGAACTCCGCGAAGATAAGCGTAGGTGTTCCAAGTGTCGTACACCCATTTCTGCGAGTGCACCACCGCTTTTTCGATCGGAGTCACGGCGGAGATCGCCCACAGGCGGAGGAGGCGGGTGTCGCCGCCTTGGGTTGGGCGGCGCACCTGTACGGCCAGAGCGATAATCTGGGCGAACAGAATGGCCGCCAGCACAATCAGGTTTTTATAGCGGCCGAGAAATGTATCCATACACTACGCTGCTTCGGGGAACGCAAGCACTTGAATTGTCATGACGAGCGAAGCGAGGCATCTGCTTTCTTCCTGCGCCTCTCGAGAAAAGCAGATCCCTCGCTGCGCTCGTGATGACAATTCAAAATAGACTCGCGCCGCCGAAGGGACATGCCCGCCGCTAGTCAATCGAGATTTTCCGCAGCAGCTTGAAGTCGCTCAACATTTTTCCCGTGCCCAGCACCACGCTGCACAACGGGTCGTCCGCAATCGAGACCGGCAGCCCGGTTTCCTCGCGAATGCGCTTGTCCAGGTTCTTCAGCAGTGCACCGCCGCCGGTCAGCACAATGCCGCGATCGCTGATGTCGGCCGACAACTCCGGAGGCGTACGCTCCAGCGCTACGCGGATCGCGTTCATCACTGTGGAAACACATTCGCTGAGCGACTCGCGGATCTCGCTGTCGTCAATCGTAATGGTCTTGGGCACACCCTCGATCAGGTTGCGGCCCTTGATCTCCATGGTGAGCGGCTTGTCCAGCGGATAGGCGGAGCCGATCTCGATCTTGATCTGTTCGGCGGTGCGCTCGCCAATCAGCAGATTGTACTTGCGCTTCAGGTAATTCATGATGGACTCGTCCATCTGATTGCCGGCCATGCGGACCGAGCGCGAATACACGATGCCGCTGAGCGAAATAACCGCGACGTCGGTGGTGCCGCCGCCAATATCGACCACCATGTTGCCGCTGGGCTCGGTGATAGGCAGGCCCGCGCCGATCGCGGCCACCATCGCCTGTTCCACCAGGTGAACCTCGCTGGCCTTGGCGCGATAGGCGGAGTCCATGACCGCGCGCTTTTCCACCTGCGTGATCTCCGAAGGCACGCCAATCACGATGCGGGGATGCACCAGCATCTTGCGGTTGTGGGCCTTCTGGATGAAGTAGTTCAGCATCTTCTCGGTAACTTTGAAGTCGGCGATCACGCCGTCTTTCATGGGCTTGATGGCGACGATGTTGCCGGGGGTGCGGCCAAGCATCTCCTTGGCCTCTTTGCCCACGGCTTCTACTTCACCCGTGTTCTTGTTGATGGCGACGATGGAAGGCTCGTTGACCACGATGCCTTTGCCGCGCGCGTACACCAGCGTGTTCGCCGTCCCCAGGTCGATGGCAAGATCGCTGGAGAACATGCTGAACAGCGAGCGCATGTTGCTGAATCGCGAGGCGCTACTATGAAAGCCGTTAGATGACATTACGAGCTATTTCTTTCTAAAGGTATGAAGGTTGCTGCCTATAGTTTATGACAGAAGTGGCACTCACGCGCAGTCAACCAAAATGCATGAGTCCGGCAGATAACGAGGTCTGTTTTCCGAGGTTAACGCCGGATGGAATTCCGTTCCAGTTGCGCTCCACTCTTTCGCGACGCGAACGAGCGGGCTTCTACCCACTGTTGGCAAATCAGAGTACCACCTGAGAGTAGCACAGGAGAATGTTACTTTTGCGCCAATAGGCAAGGCCAGATCGGTTCCAGGATTGGTGCATTCGCCGGCACGGGTAGTGCGGGCCTCCAGGCTGGCGTCCAAGATGGCCCCACACTATAAGGCTTGAGCGATTCGTTTATCCGCCGCAAGCGCGGCGCTACCACCCCAGCACACGCAAAAGCGGCGTGTGCCGGGGACCCCGGTCTAAAGCGCCGCTCTACCGTACTCGCGCACTACAACAATTCTGAAACTGCTCTAATTCCCGATAGCCACGCGCCACCCAGCAACAGCACCACCGGAAAACATTCCAGCGTGTAGCGCGGCTCGGGGTTCTCCATGGTCCCCAGGAACGCCGAGCGTAAGAGCACGAATAGCAACATAAAAGCGAGATACCGAGGCTGCGGCCCGCGCACCAGTCCCATCAGCGCTGCGAACAGGAACAGCAGATTGAGCGCGCCCCAGAGCGTGGCCAGGACGCAGCCCTCGGTGTCGTCGCTGTACTCCCACCAGCGCGTGTTGAGAGGCAGCATTTCCGTGCGGGGACGCAGCCACATGTCGGCGATGCGCAACGCGGGCAGCCAGACGTAATAGCGCAATGGCGCCCGTTTTATGCGCTCGTTCGCCAACTCTGCAAAGCGAGCGTTCAGTTCGGGATCGACCACGTGCGTCTTGGCGTAATCGTCGAAGATAGCCTGAGTCTTCTCGCGCTCCTGCGCGCTGTCGAACGCCCGCGAAGGCAGGTTCTGCAAATCAACGTTATCGCCCGGAACCTGCCAGTACACCTCCTCCGTCGAAACGTAATCCACGACCCAGGTTCGCATCCACTTGTCGAAACCAGACGGAACAAACTCGTCCGGATCGCTGGCGTAACGCGGGGCCAGGGGCTCGAAGCGGTGGAAGTCGCGCCAATTTCGGACCGTCCACGGCGCCAGGGAAGCCAGCGAAACCGCCAGCACCACCGCTCCCGCCCAGAACAGGCGCGCGCGCTCCGCGGGCCTTTGCCACATCCGCCATAGCAGGAACAGACCCAGCGCCACCAGCAGAATGCCACCGTCGGGGCGGAGCAGGATTCCGGCGGAAACGGCAATGGCGCAACCCATCCAGGCAGACCAGTGTGTAAGCCCCTCTTCCGACGCCTGGAACGCGGCGACTGCGCAATCGAGCACGACCGCAGTGAAGAAGATGCTCAGCGTCTCGGCCAGAGGAGCCACTGTGTAATCGGCGGTAAAGGGGCACAGCGCAGCCAGCAGAAACGCGAACCGCGCAGCCCGCGGCGACACCGTTCTGCGCGCCAGGTCGGCAATGACGAAACAGCCAGCCACGTCGAAAACGATCTGCACCAGCAGGACGGCGTGATAGTGCTCGGTTCCAAATAGCGCAAAGCAAGCGGCCAGAAATGCGGGATAGCCCGGCAGGCGGATCCACGTAGGCCGCGGGCCTTCGGCATGGGTCAAGCCGTAGATGCCGTGCTGAAGCCAGTTCTTGGCGATGTCACCGTAAATCAGCGAATCGCCGGTGACATGCGGGAATCTAAAATAGAAGAAAAGCCGCAGCGCAAAAGCGGCCAGTGTGACCAGCAGGAAGTACTTCCGAGACTCCCGGAGCATGTCCCAGAACGGGTGCGTCCCAGTCCTCCCCAGCGAGTTGAGTTCCTGTTCGCGCACGTGGCGAATATAGCAGCTTGCAGATAGCACCTAGCGGTTGGCATTTAGCATTTGGCGGAAGCTTCCACTAAATGCCAAATGCCAACCGCTAAGTGCTACCTGCCAAAGTGCTACGATAAATTGGCCTCGAATGCCTAAGTCGAAACAGATTTTCTTCGATCCCGATCGCAAACGCTGGCGCCGTTTGCGGCTCGTTCTCGATACCAGCGTGATCGTCATCACGTTGCTGGGCGTGTTTTTTGTCGCCACCATCATTCGTGGATCGTCAGTGCCTGGTGTGAGCCTGCCTGGAGTCAAGAAGCCCTACCACGCTCTTAAGGAAAGCCAGAAGCACAAGCCGCCGCGGCGTCCCAATACTCACCGCAAAACCAAACAGCCCGCCTCGCAGGTGGTGCTGAACTCCGACGAAGGCATTCGTGGGGCTTTCTATGTGCAGTGGGACGCGGCCAGCTTCGCTTCCTTGAAAGAATATTACCCGCAGATCGATCTGTTATTTCCTGAGTGGATGCATGTCCTGACCGCGGACGGCCGGCTGCAAGCGGTCACCGAACTGAACACTTTGTTCAACGTGATGGACGACAAGGGCAAACCACGTCCGGTGGACGAGCGGGTTATGCCTTTCCTCAAGGGCGAAAAGGCGCAGATGGAAGTTCTGCCGCTGGTGAACAACTTCGATCCCATCAGCAATGAGTGGCAGCCCGACATTACCGCGAAATTCCTGGCCGATCCCGCGGCGCGCCAGCGCTTCCGCAGCGAGCTCATGAGTTTCCTGGCCACGGACCAGTACAAGGGGATCACGCTGGACATTGAGGCATTTCCCGAAAGCTCACAGAACGACTACCACGTGCTGGTACAAGAACTCTACGATGATCTTCACGCCAAGGGCCTGAAGCTGTATATCGCCGTGCCGGTCAACGACCGGACGTTTGACTACTCTGCCATCGCAAAAATCTCCGATGGCTTGATCCTGATGAACTATGACCAGCACTACCCCGGGGGCGACTCCGGTCCAGTCGCCGGGCAGGACTGGTTCCTGAAGAACCTGCAGGACGCCCTCAAGGTCATTCCCCGGGAGAAAATCATCTGCGCGGTCGGCAATTACGGCTATGACTGGGCGATGAAAAAGGGGCAGAAGAAAGGCACGCCACCCGCGAACGTGCACACCGTCTCGGCGCAGGACGCATGGCTCGAAGCCGAAGACGCTGAGACCGACGTGAACTTCGATGACGATGCCATGAATCCACACTTTGCCTATCTCGACGACAGCAATGTCCGCCATGACGTGTGGTTTCTCGATGGTGTGACCGTGCTCAACCAGATGCGGGCCGCCCACGCGCTGGGAATCGATACCTTCGCATTATGGAGACTCGGTTCGGAAGACCGCTCGCTGTGGGCAGTGTGGGACAAGCCGTTCGAGGCCAATGCGCCGGGCAAGCTGGACACTGTTCCTCCCGGGCAGGATGTGGACATCGAAGGGCAAGGCGAAGTCCTGCGCATCGCCTCGCGTCCGGCCTCCGGCGAACGCACGATCACGGTCGATCCGAATACCAACCTGGTCAGCGATGAGGTCTTTAAGACCATGCCTTCGCCGTATGAAGTCGACATGTACGGCGGGACCTCACAAAAGAAAGTTGCAATCACCTTCGATGACGGCCCAGACCCTACATGGACCCCCAAGATTCTCGACGTGCTGAAAGCAAAAAGCGTCAAAGCTACCTTCTTCCTCATCGGGCTGGAAGTCGAAAGGTATCCCGGCGTTGCCAAGCGCATTTACAACGAGGGACACGAGATCGGGAACCACACCTTCACCCATCCTGATATCAGCAACATCTCGAAACGCTACTTTGAAGTCGAACTGAATCTCACGGAGCGGTTGTTCGAGGGCAAGCTCGGAGTTAAGCCGGTACTCTTCCGTCCCCCCTATTCCATTGACCAGGAGCCCGATACCGCCGACCAGGTGCGCCCTCTGGAGCTCTCTCAGGACATGGGCTTTATTACGGTGGGAGACAAGATTGACCCGAACGACTGGCACGATAATCCGCGCCGCTCGGCAAACGAAATCGTTAGTGATGTGTTGGCCAACCTGCCGCCCTGTCAGGCCGGTAATCTTGCCTGCGGGAACATCATCCTGCTGCACGACGGCGGAGGCGATCGCAGAGAAACCGTCAAGGCGCTGGGCGCCATCATCGACACCCTGAAGGCGCGCGGCTACGAGATCGTGCCCGTCTCCGATCTGCTGGGCAAGACCCGCGCGGAGGTCATGCCACCCATCTCGACCAACGAACGCTGGGCCGCCTGGGTGGATGGTCTTAGCTTCGGCATGTTCGGCTTTGTCTCGTCGTTCATTATCTTCGTTTTCTTCGTGGGCGACGTGCTCATGAGCGGACGCCTCGTGCTGGTTGGAACTCTGGCCATCTTTGACCGGTTCCATCGCCGTAAGACCAGCTTCGACCCGAGCTACCGGCCGGCAGTCGCTGTACTCGTTCCGGCCTACAACGAGGAGAAAGTCATAGAGCGCACCGTGCGTTCGGTGCTGGATTCCGATTACAAGAACCTCCGTGTCATTGTGATCGACGATGGCTCGACGGACGCAACCCTGGAACTCACGCGCTCCACTTTCCAGAAAGAAATCGCTGCCGGGCGCGTCACGGTGCTAACCAAGCTGAACTCCGGCAAGGCCGACGCGCTCAACTTCGGACTCGAGCAAGTGACGGAAGAGTTATTTGTGGGTATCGACGCAGACACCCTGGTGGCGCCCGATGCGATCTCGAAACTGGTGCCGCACTTTAGCGATCCGCGGGTCGGGGCGATGGCGGGCAACGCCAAAGTCGGCAATCGTGTCAATCTGTGGACCCGCTGGCAAGCCTTGGAGTACATCACCAGCCAGAACTTCGAACGGCGCGCGCTGAACACGCTCAATGCCGTGAGCGTGGTCCCTGGCGCCATTGGCGCATGGCGCACCGCTCCGGTTCGCGCCGCCGGTGGTTATCATCACGACACCGTCGCCGAAGATGCCGATCTCACCATGGCGCTTCTGCAGGCAGGTTATTGGGTCAATTACGAGGACCGCGCGCTGGCCT
>PLQW01000029.1 GCA_003160215.1 Acidobacteriaceae bacterium | reverse complement strand
CTCGTCGCTGCGCTCCTCGCTCAGGATGACAAGAGCCAGTAGTCAGTAGTCAGTAGTCAGTTACTAACTGCTAACTGCTAATTGCTAATTGCTTCTTATCGCGTCGTCTCGATGAAGGTTACCTTGTTGATCTCCTTCAGCGTCGTCACCCCTCGTTTCACTCTATCAATTGCCGACTCGCGAAGGAAATGCATTCCTTCGTCCTTGGCGGCGCGGCGAATCTCGCTGCTGGGCTTCTTCGACAGAATCATCTCGCGCACGTTATCGGTCAACTCCAGCAGTTCGTGGATCGCGGTCCGTCCGCGGAAACCGGTGTCCGAGCACTCGATGCAACCCTCTCCTTCATAGAACGGGATGCCCACCCATTCTTGCGGATTCAAGCCACTGGCCTCCAACTCTTCGTCGGAATAATGGACCTCTTTTTTGCAGAACTCGCAGGTCACTCGCACCAGCCGTTGCGCCAGGATGCAGTTCAGTGCCGAAATGAAGTTATAGGCCTCGACTCCCATGTTGAGAAAGCGTCCCAGCACATCAACCACGTTGTTGGCGTGGACGGTGGTGAACACCAGATGTCCGGTGAGTGCGGAGTTGATGGCAATCTGCGCGGTTTCGGTGTCGCGAATTTCGCCCACCATGATCTTGTCGGGATCGTGGCGCAGAATCGAGCGCAGNNNCTTGTCTTCGTCGCTTTTGATCTCGTTCAGCGCGGCGTACAACGTGGTGGTTTTGCCCGAGCCCGTCGGTCCGGTGACCAGCACCATCCCGTACGGCTCTTTGATGTAGCGGCGAAACTTGCGCAGGTCTTCGTCGCTGAAGCCCACTACATCGAGCGTGAGCTTGTGGAACTTCTCGCTCATGGACTCTTTGTCGAGGACACGCAGCACCGCGTCTTCGCCGTGAATCGAGGGCATGATGGAAACGCGGAAGTCGATGAAGCGGCCGAGATAGCGCACGCGAAAACGTCCGTCCTGCGGCACCCGGCGCTCGGAGATGTCCAACTCGCTCATGACCTTGATACGCGAGATGATGGTGGAATGGTGCTCCTTGGCGATGGGCTGCATGGCCTGTTGCAGCACGCCGTCGATGCGGTACTTGATCACGACCGAGTCGTCGCGGGTCTCGATGTGAATATCGCTGGCGCGCCGCTGCAACGCGGTAAAGATGGTGGTATCCACCAGGCGAATGATGGGGCTGATGTCGGTCTCGGCCGTCAGCTTCTCGATGGAGATGGTCTCCTCGGAATTTTCGTCCTCGACAATTACGTCCAGCGCGAAGCCCTCGCTGGCTTCCTCCAGCACGCGCTGCGACTGCTCCGTCTTTTTCAGGATGTCGCTGATCTGCGACAGGCTGGCGACCTTGGTGGTGATGCGCCGGCCCAGCAGCAGGCCGATTTCGTCGATCATCATCAACTGGCTGGGATCGGCGATGGCAATCACCAGGCGCCCATCGGGCTTGTCCTCCAGAGGCACGAAGTTGTAGCGGAACATCAAGTCCACTGGAATCTTGCGGAAGAGTTCGTGCTGGATGTGGAAATTCTTCAGGTCCACGAACTCGCAACGATAGCGCTGCGCCAGTTCTTTGCCGTGCTCGACTTCGTCCTGGGTGGCTACCGGACTTCCGTTGCCGCCGCCTACGAAGATGGGTTTCTTAATGTCTGCCATTACATCAACACCTTTTAGCAATTAGCAATTAGCCGTTAGCAATTAGCCAAAACAAACTGACCACCGACCGATATCCAGTCCTAATGCAGCCCTTCCGAACCCAAACTGAAGATCGGCAGATACAGGGAAATCAACACAAACGCTACCACTACGCCCATCACAATCAGGATAACGGGTTCAATTAGCGCCATGGCCGTGGCCAGCGCGTTCTGCACGTCTTCTTCATAGAACTCGGAGACCGAGTTCAGCATTGCGGGCAGCGCGCCCGTCGATTCGCCGACCTCAATCATCTCCACCGACATTTCCGGAAAGACCTTGGTCTCCTCCAGGCTGCGCGCCAAGCTCTGACCTTCGCGCACTCCTCGGGTCGCCTTCTCAATGCCATGCGAGATCAGGCGGCTCTGCATCGATTCACACGCCGTCTCCAGCGATGGCACCAGCGAAAGTCCGCCCGACAGCAGGGTTGACAGCATACGGGCAAACACCGCGACCTGGTACTTCAGCCAGATGTCTCCCAACATCGGAATCTTCAACTTGAGGCGGTCCATCTTGGTAGCTCCCCTGTCGCTCTTCATCCAGCGCCAGAGGAAGAACCCAAGGGCCCCCAGCACCACCAGTGAGGGCAGGAAATACTGCTTCGCATTGACGCCGATCGACAACATCATGGAGGTCACCGGCGGCAACTGCGCACCTAGCTGCTGATACAGCGTCGCGAACTGCGGAACCACAAAGGTGATGAGGAAGGTCATCATCACCACAAGCATCGCCACCAACAACGCGGGATACACCAGCGAAGCCGTCAGCTTCTTGCGGAAACTCACCGACAGGCGTTGGAAGGAGATATAGCGGCCAAGCACCTCTTCCAGGTTGCCGCTCTTCTCACCCGCCAGCAGCGTGGTGGTGTAGACCTTGGGGAAAACCTTCTGCGCTTCGAACGCATCGGAGAGCAACTCGCCACCGCGTACCCGGTCCCGCACATTCTGCAACACGGAACGAAAGAAGAGGTTGCGCTGCCGCTTGATCAGCAACTCCAGCGATTGAATAATGGGCAGGCCGGCATGGATCAGGGTCACGAACTGCTGGTTGAAGATGACAAACTGGTCCTGTTTGATCTTGCGCCGGCGCGGGAAACCGCTCTCGGTGGAAAACAGACCCTTGGCCTTGACCGAATAGACCAGAAAACCCTGCTGGGCAAAGCGGTCCCGGATCTCGACCTCCGAGCCCCCGTTCTCGGTTTGCTCGAGGACGTGACCTCGCTCGTCGGCCATCTTGATCAGGTATTCGGCCATGGTTGAGAAGTTCCTTGGGGAGAGGTTATGAGTAGTCTAACATCGGAGCTATCAGCTATCAGCCCTGAGCTGAAAGCCACGCGCTTTGTTCTTCGCTCCTCGCTTTTCGCCTTTCGCCATTACCTCCTAACCAAACACCCGGCTGACGGAGAAGGTTCGTCCGCAAGCACATCAACAATATGCTGCCGGACCCAGGCCGTAGCTGATGGCTGACGGCTGATAGCTGAAAGCTGAAAGCTGACGGCTATTCCGTGAACTCCGTTCCGGCCACGACCTCCGTTCCGGGCGGCGGAGTAAAGCGGAATTGCCTGTCTGGTATTTCGACGTTTTCCTTCTGCTGAAGAAAGCGAAATTCGGTGGCCGAGCCATCACGTTCTTCGATTACGATCCGCGAGATCAGCCCGTCAGGCGTCACTTCCAGCAAGGTTTGCTCAATGCGATCGCCCATCCCGTTCGGAACCCCACGCAGGACCACATCGCCCGGGTTGAGCGGTTTTCGATCGGGCGCCAGCGATAGACCATCCAACTCCTTCTCCAGCTTGGTCTTGCCCAGCAGGTAACGCAACGGCGACCGCAGATCGTCAAGCTGCTTCACTGGCGTCCGGCGAACCTGCTTCTCCCCCGGAACGTAGAACCACGCGGTGTGCCCGTCGGTGAGGAACACCTTGGGACGCGGCTGATCGTAGTCCCACCTCATTCGGGCCGGCCTCTTCATCAGCAGAGTGCCGCTCTCGGTGCGGTTTATGCCGGCTCCGCTGTATGTTTCCGTGAACCTGGCTTCGAGGGTGCGCATGTGATCGTAGCGCTGGTCCACCTTGCCGGCCAGCGTATGCACGTCGGTCTGGGCGGTGAGCGGGTTTGAGCAGAATAGAAGGAGTAGCACAACCGCGGCAAGATTCCAGCGGTATGGGACGCGAGGTGTCATCCTGAGCGTAGCGCTCGCTTGGCCCGCTTCTTTTGAGGGTCAGGCGAGCACGCAGTCGAAGGACCCCTATAGCTACGAGAAATCAAAGTTTGGACGCCTGGCACAGCAACAAGTCCGAAATTTCTTGGCGGCGAAAGGGTTCCTTCCACTCCTCGCTGTGCTCGTCGCTCAGGATGACACTTCAAGAAATTATCATCTCCGGCCGAGGGACCGCTTCGATGCCGGGAGCCGAATCGCCCACGTTACTGAATCACCGGGCTGGTCGCATCCGCGGGTCCGGAGGAATTGTTATGGATCTCGCCTGCCTCGTCCGAGTAGAACCTGCGCTGTCCAGTCGTGCCGACCTGGTCGGGTACGGCAGTGATCGTGTACGAACGGATGGCGCCGTTCACCTTCTCGCCCGGCGTGTAGGTAAACGTGTAGCCGCTCTTGCGGCCGCTGGCCAAGTTGTTGTCGATGGTCCCCTCGCCGCCGGTCTGCGTCGTACCTCCCAGCATGGCCAAGTCCGCTGTGAAGCCCAGATCCGGATGGCTGCTGGCATAGATCATTTCCGCTTCGCTGATCGCTCTAATACTGGCGATTGCGGAAGTCTCGTGCGCCGGGATGGTCGACTTCGTAAGCTTCGGTATGGTAAATGCCGCGATGATCAGAATAATGGTTACGACGATCAGCAGTTCGATGAGGGTAAATCCCCGGTCTCGGTTACGTTTACGCATAACTGGCAACCTTTCTCAGCCGCCTTGGTCAGTTCACACCTGCCCTGCCAGCGTAAACGGCGTGCCCTCCACAGGAGGGCACCTTCCGGCGCCGGGACTCGGCATTCAGCGTTCCCACCAACACCGCGGCTTAGCTGGAGTCAGAGGGTCGCTTTGGATTTCTTCTTAGGCGGCTTTTTGGCTTCGCGTTTTGGTGCGTTCTTGTTTCCCATGCCCACAGCATCGCACAGATTTGAAGATGATGCGAGGGGTCAGACACTCAAACTGCGCCACAACCTCCATTTTTTCCATATCCAGAATCTGTAATTTGGACGCCCACCGCGGGGAAAAGTTTTGGTTCGGGGATTCTGAGGCAGCGGGAACGCATAGACGGATCGGTTTTGAAGGGCGCCCCTTCAGGCGCGCCGTAAAGCTGTCGCACCCCCCTGGCTTTATCCATCGAGGGAAATTCGAGTCCCCTGGGAGCTGAAAGCTGACGGCTGACAGCTTCTTCCTCAGCAGGCCAAGGAATCGCGGCTGATCTTCAATCCGTTGAGATTGCCCAACACGGTCACCGCGATCCGATCCGGCTGGAACAGTTCGTTCGCCGATACCAATATGCTCTCTACGGTCACTGCCTGGATGCGCTCAATGATTTCGTCCATCCCCAAAAAACGGTCGTAGTACATTTCCTGCCGCGCCAGGTTCGACATGCGCGCCGTGCTCGACTCCAGGCTCAGCATCAGGCTTCCCTTCAGTTGGTCCTTGGCGCGCTTAAGCTCTTCTTCCGTAATGGAGTTCAGCTTCAGCTGGCGAAACTCGTTCACGATGGATTGCACCACCTTGGGCGCTGACTCCCTCGACGTACCGGCGTACACCGACAGCAGCCCGGTATCGCGGAAGGGATTCAGTTCGGAGAAGATCGAATACACCAGCCCTTGCTTCTCGCGAACGTTCTGGAAGAGCCGCGAACTCATGCCTCCGCCCAGCAGCGTATTCAGGATGTACGACACATAGCGCCGCTCGTCACTGATGCGGTAGGACGGAACGCCCACGCAAATCTGCACCTGCTCCAGCGACTTCTTGTTGCGCAGGATGATGCGGGAATGGACCTTGGGCGGGCTGTCGTGCCAGCCGTTGGAACCTGCAGGCAATTGCCCGAAGCCCTGGCGTAGGAGTTCGACAAACTCCTCATGGTTGACGTTTCCTGCCGCCGAGATGATGAGATTGCCGGGAGCAAACTTCGCCGGGTAAAAACCGTGGATGGCGTCCTGATCGAAGCGCCGCACCGTCTCCTTGGTTCCCAGGATCGGCTTACCCAGCGGATGGTCCTTGAAGAAATTCTGGGTGAAGATCTCATGCACCAGGTAGTCGGGATTGTCCTCATCCATCTTGATCTCTTCCAGGATGACGCCGCGCTCGCGCGTGATTTCGTTGGCGTCGAAGATTGGATGCAAGACCATGTCGCTTAAGACATCCACCGCGATGGGAAGATGCTCGTCCAGAACTTTAATATTGAAGCAGATTGTCTCTTTGCCGGTGAAGGCGTCCATGTTGCCGCCAATGGAATCCACCTGGCGCGCGATGTCTTCGGCGGTGCGGTTGGTGGTCCCCTTGAACACCATGTGTTCGACAAAATGCGAGATGCCATTGACGGCGGGATCTTCGTGGCGCGAGCCGGACTTCACCCAGATCCCCATCGAGACCGAACGGATGTGGTTCATATGTTCGGTCAGGATGGTGAGCCCGTTGGGCAGCACCTCGCGTTGTATATTGCGGATTTCTTCAACCATTATTTATCGCTGCTCCGTACGACATCCAAGCCGACGCACCAGCTTGGCAACTGTCCCGTGGCCGAATCCCGTGCTCTTGCCCCTATGGCTCCGAGGCCCGCGCGATAGAATGATCACTTGTTTAGAATGAATCGACAATAACGAAATGCCCGCAGCGTCGTCGGGCGCATAGGAATCTAATCTAGTCAGCATATTGGATGCATGAGCGACCCGCAACATACCGAACTATTGGGCCTTACGATTCAGCAACTTACGGAGATTGCCGAAAGTTTAGGTCAACCCGGCTACCGCGTCCACCAGCTTTTAGACGGTTTGTACCGGCAAAGGTGGTCGCGGCTGGAGCAATTCACTATGCTGCCATTTACCTTTCGGCAGCGACTGAGTGAGTCGGGCTACGCGATTGGTTTACCCACAATCGAGAAGAAGTTCGTCTCCTCCGACGGCACGATTCGTTACCTGCTGGGGTTTTCCGACGGCGAAAGTGTCGAGACGGTGTGGATGGCCGAAGGCGATGGCGGAGAGGCTGGCGACGGCTCCGACGATGGTGATGCCGAGCTGCGCGAACAAGTATTCAGCCATCAGCATTCAGCACTCAGCAAAGGCAAGCCGGTAACAGACAGCATAGGCAAGGGGCCTTCGGTTTCACACATCGCATCCGTGCAAACTCGGTTTCGCGAACTCGAAACTCGAAACTTGAAACTCGAAACTTTGCCGCAGAATGCGGGTGCCCCATTCTTTCGCCCGTCTTTGGCGAAAGGGTGGGACCAAGATGTAGATGCCTCGAACAAATCTCCTGGCCGGAAAGGCTGGCAGCGCGCTACCATCTGCGTTTCCAGCCAGGTAGGATGCGCCGTGGAGTGCGCCTTCTGCATGACCGCGCTGCTGGGACTGAAGCGCAATCTAAGCGCGGGCGAAATCGTGGGCCAAATTCTCGCCGTGCTCAACGACCAGCAGGTCGAGATGGAACGCGACCGCGTCAACCTCGTCTTCATGGGACAGGGCGAGCCTTTTCTGAACTACGATAACTTCATGCAAGCCGTGCGCTTGCTGGTGGAAGCGGTTGGCATCCCCGAGTCGCGCATGACGGTTTCAACTTCGGGCATCGTGCCGCGCATCGCCGATTTCGGGGCCGAGCCTGTCCGGCCCAAGCTGGCGGTGTCGCTGAACGCTCCGAACGAGCTGCTGCGCACGCAGGTCATGCCGATCACGAAGAAGTGGACCATCGAGAAGCTGATGGCAGCGCTGCGCGAGTTCCCTCTGCGCAATCGCGAGCGGCTGACCTTCGAGTACGTCCTGCTGGGCGGGGTCAACGATGGCGTTCAGCACGCCCGCGAGATGGTTGACCTCATTCGTGGTCTGCGGGCCAAGGTAAACTTGATTGCGCTGAATTCCGGCCCGGAGATTCCCTTCTCTACGCCGTCCGACGAGCGCGTGCTGGCATTTCAGAACGTGCTCACGCGAGCGGGAATTCCAGCGTTCGTCCGCCGCCCCCGCGGCCGCGACATCTATGCCGCCTGCGGGCAACTCAAGCGCACAACGGAACTGGTGCAGGTGAAGGCGTAGATCCGAGACGAGGGACACCGGCGGACGTGACTGCCCCGCCCTAGCCAAAATCAGGCTAGAACGTGCACCCAGATTTGACTTTCGTTTGGACACTTTTCCCTTTCTGGTTCTTCCCAATTTCGTGCAACGTCGGCCCCTCCCAGCACATCTAAACCTTGACAATGATTCACTCAAGTTCTATAGTCAGTTTGCTATAAGACTTGAGATGCAGTAAATTGCACTTATTATCAGTAACTTACAAGCCAGGAGGGTGGCTGCAATGGGAAAGATCATCGGAATTGACTTAGGGACCACCAACTCAGTAGTGGCCGTCATGGAAGGCGGCGAGCCCAAAGTCATCCCTAACGAAGAAGGCGGGCGAACCACGCCTTCGGTCGTGGGATTCACCAAGAACGGGGAACGGCTGGTCGGCCAAGTCGCCAAGCGCCAGGCCATCACCAACCCGGAAAACACCATTTACTCCATCAAGCGCTTCATGGGCCGTCGTTTCGACGAAGTCAATGAAGAGATGAAGATGGTGCCTTACAAGGTAGTGCAGTCGGGCGATCACGTGGCCATCGTGGCGCAGGGGAAGGAATATACCCCGCCGCAGGTCTCGGCCATGATTCTGCAGAAGCTGAAGAAATCGGCGGAAGACTATCTCGGCCAAACGGTCACGGATGCCGTGATCACGGTCCCGGCCTACTNNTACTTCAACGACGCGCAGCGCCAGGCGACCAAAGACGCGGGCAAGATTGCCGGACTGGAAGTCAAGCGCATCATCAACGAGCCGACGGCGGCGGCACTGGCCTACGGGCTCGACAAGAAGAAGGACGAAACCATCGCCGTGTATGACTTCGGCGGCGGCACCTTCGACATTTCGATTCTCGAAGTCGGCGAAGGCGTCATTGAGGTGAAGTCCACCAACGGCGATACGCACCTGGGCGGCGACAACATCGACCAGCGCATTGTGGACTGGTTGATCGACGAGTTCAAAAAGGACGAAGGCCTGAGCCTGCGCGACAAGGGCAACGAGATGGCGCTGCAGCGTCTGCGCGACGGGGCCGAACGCGCCAAGATCGAGCTTTCCACCACCATGGAGACCGAAATCAACCTGCCCTTTATCACGGCGGATGCGAGCGGTCCCAAGCACCTGGTCAAGAAGCTGACTCGCTCCAAGCTGGAAGAGATGGTGAAGGACATTATCGAGCGGTCGATGGGGCCTTGCAAGGCGGCCATCAAGGACGCCGGCATCTCTCCCGACAAGATCGACGAAGTAGTGCTGGTAGGCGGACAGACCCGCATGCCGCGCATCCAGCAATTGGTGAAGGAGCTGTTCGGCAAAGAGCCGCACAAGGGCGTGAACCCCGACGAAGTGGTCGCGATTGGCGCAGCCATCCAGGGCGGAGTACTCGGCGGCGAGGTCAAAGACCTGCTGTTGCTCGACGTGACTCCGCTGACGCTGTCGATTGAGACCATGGGCGGCGTGGCCACGAATATGATCCCGCGCAACACGACCATTCCGACGAAGAAGACGGAAACCTTCTCGACGGCGGCCGACAATCAGACGTCGGTCGAGGTGCACGTGCTGCAGGGTGAGCGTCCAATGGCGCGCGACAACCGCACTCTCGGCAAGTTCCACCTGACCGGGCTGCCTCCGGCTCCGCGTGGCCTGCCGCAGATCGAGGTGACGTTCGACATCGATGCCAACGGCATCCTGAACGTCAATGCGAAAGACATGGCGACCGGCAAGGACCAGAAGATCACGATCACGTCGTCTTCGGGTCTGAGCAAGGACGAGGTCGATCGCATGGCGAAGGAAGCCGATGCGCATTCGGCGGAAGACAAAACCAAGCGCGACGAAGTGGAGGCTCGCAACCAGCTCGACGGTATGGTGTACAGCATCGAAAAGATGCTGCGCGAGCACGGAGACAAGATCTCCGGGCAGGAGCGCAGCGACGTGGAGAACGCGCTGGCCGACGCCAAGAAGGCGCTTGAGGGCACCGACGCGGCGGCGATGAACAAAGCGCGGGAAACTCTGACTTCCGCTTCGCACAAGCTGGCGGAGGCCATGTACAAGGCGAGCTCGACGCAAACGCCTCCAACGGCCGGTTCGGCTCCGGGTGGAGACGGCCACGCCGCAGGCGGCGAGCAGAAGAAAAAAGACGAAGGCGTGATCGACGCCGAGTACGTGGACGTGGACGAGAAGAAGTAACTAGCAGCTAGCAACTAGCAACTAGTTTCACGAGTACGGGGCGCGCAAGCGCCCCTGCTCACAACGGGTAGCGAAAAGCGAAGGGCGAGAAGCGAAGAGCGATAATGAGATTCGAAGTGAACGGTCAGTCCTACATGTTAAGTTTTAACAACGACGACGGACGGTGGTATCTGATAACCGCCGGCGTCGACGGCCGGATGAAAGCCATTCCAGTGATCAGCGACGAATTTGGCTTCGTCGCGCACGCCGTCATTCCGATGGGCGACGGCGGACAGGCGAGTATTAATTGAGACTCGAGTCCCGCTATGCGGGACGAAATAAGATAGCCCACCGCTTCAGCGGTGGGTAGGCGAGAGTGAATGATTCAGAGTGCCCCGGGCACGGCACAATTCGACCACAAGAAGGTTTTGTACCGTCCCTGCGGGACTCCACGTCGTTGCGACAATTACTAAACCCGAGGAGCGAGAGACCCATTGACTTGTCATCCTGAGCGGAGGCGGCCTGAAGTTGGCCGCCGGAGTCGAAGGATCTGCGGTATCGCCTGAGCAGAGGACCGCAGATCCTTCGACTGCGCTCGGCTCTCGCCTCGCTCCGCTCAGGATGACAATGCGAAAATAGGATTTAGCGAAAAGCGAGCAGCGAAGAGCGAAAAGCGATTACGGAGAGTTCTAGCTGAAAGCTGACGGCTGATAGCCAACCATGCCCACCACGCCCACCAAAGACAAAGACTACTACGGCATCCTCGGGGTGAAGAAGACGGCCTCGGCGGACGACATCCGCAAGGCGTTTCGCAAGTTGGCGCGCAAGTATCACCCCGACGTGAATCCGGGCGACAAGTCCGCGGAGGAGAAGTTCAAGACGCTCTCCGAGGCGACCGACGTCCTCAGCGATCCCAAGAAACGCAAGATCTACGATCAGGTTGGGTTCTACTCCGACAACATCGACGCGGCTACGGCGGAAGCCTACGCGCGCGGCGGTGGCTCTGGCGGCTTCGGCGGAGGCGGCGCCGGCGGTGGCGGAGCGCGCACCTATACCCAGGAAGCTCCTTTCGACTTCAGCGGATTCGACTTCAACGACTACGCTGACGGTGCGGGTGCAGCGGGCCGTAAGAGCGGCAGTGGCGGATTCCGCGACATCTTCTCCGGCATCTTCGGCGGCGGACGTCAGGAGTCGATGCGGCATCCCGCGCCGGGCGACGATCTGGAATACCAGGTGAACGTTGGCTTCTGGCAGGCGATCAAGGGCACGGAGATGCAGCTCACCATTCCCCGCCGCGAAATCTGCACCAACTGCCACGGCCAGGGCTTCCTTGAGAGCCCAGGCCAGTGTCCCGAGTGCCACGGCAAAGGACAGATCACGCAAAAGAGTGGCAGCATGAAGTTCAACGTCGTATGCCCGCGCTGCGGCGGCAGCGGCAAGAACCGCACGGTGTGCCATGTGTGCCACGGTGAAGGGCGCGTCGAGCGCAGTGACTCGCTAAAAGTCCGCATCAAAGCTGGAACGCGCGACGGGCAGCGCATCCGCCTTCCGGGCCGCGGCAACGCCGGGAGCATGGGCGCACCAGCGGGCGATCTCTACATCATCGTGCGCGTGGGCGAGCATCCGGTATTCAAGCGCGAGGGCGACGACATTTATCTCACCGTGCCGGCAACTGTCACCGAAGCGGCGCTCGGCACGAAGATCGAGGTGCCGACCATCGATGGCCGGGCGCTGCTGAAGATTCCGCCGGGAACGCAATCCGGACAAAAGCTGCGGCTGCGGCAAAAGGGTGTCCCCTCGGCAGTCAAGGAAGGCACACGGGGCGACGAGATTGTCGAGATCAAGCTGGTGCCTCCGAAGATCACCGACGAGCGCTCCAAGGAAATCCTGCGCGAACTGGCAAAGCTGAATCCGGAAGACCCGCGGGAAGAGTTGTGGAAGGATAGCAATTAGCAATTAGCAATTTCGGCTTTCAGCGCTAGAGGGGCCCATAAATACCGAGGTTTACATGCCAGATGCTAAATGCTAAGTGCTAAATGCCAGGTGCTAAGTGCCAGGTGCTAGCTGCTAATTGCTACGGAAGCACGGACAATTATGGCCAAGCGTAAAAAACAAGGCGCGTACATGATCAGCGCAGTGGCGGAGATGTACGACATCCACCCGCAGACGTTGCGCCTGTATGAACGCGAAGGTCTGCTGAAGCCGTCGCGTACCGAGGGCAACACCCGCCTTTACACCGACGAAGACATCGAGCGCCTCGAGTTCATTCTTAACCTCGCCCGCGACCTCGGCGTCAACATTGCCGGCATCGCCATCATCCTGCAGATGCGCGAGCGCATGGAAGAGATGAATCGCCAGATGCAGAGCTTCGTCGAGTACGTGCGCACCGAGATGTTGGCGCGCTTCTCTCAGGCCGCGCCCGGCGCCGGAG
>PLQW01000161.1 GCA_003160215.1 Acidobacteriaceae bacterium | reverse complement strand
TCGTTCCGTCAGCAGGATGAACGCCACCACCGCCAGCCCTGTTAACGCTCCGATAACCAGCGCCAGCACCAGAAATACCTGGTCCTCACGCTCATGCAACCGGGCCGCGAGATGTACCAGCGGAGTTCTCCACCAACTCCCGCTCGTCGTCTGGGCGTCTTCGCTCATCTCCGGGGAATGTCCCACCTAGAGCATATCTCACCCGGTTGCCTATGGAAGGCGAAAGGGAGGGTCGGAGGCGCGACCGTATCCGTAGAAGGCGCTGCACCGGCATTTCAATCCGAGGCATCACGCGATAACTCCAGGATCGTCCGCAAACCGGAAACTGGGCCACGCTAGGAACAGCTCGCACCAGGAACAGCTCTCGCTTGCCAAAGAGCTAACGGTAAGCAATAATAGGTCTTTGCCTCCAGTAGCGAGGCCCCGGCAAGCATGCAGTTGCGCTTGGTGGGGTGTAAGTAGCGGGGGTCCAAGGAACGCCTTGCTGCGTTCGTTGGGGTGTGGAGCGAAGATGTGGTTCGCTGGAGCACCCGCCCGAGAAGCGCGAATGAGCGCTATCGGGGACTCGATTATCTCGCCTGAGGGAATTTGTGCCACCGGCGCCTCCCAGCGCTCCCAACTAAATCCGTTGCACTAGATTGGGGAGGGAATGCGCACCCGTGTGGACATTGCCGAGCAGGAAAGGAAACAGCCTCTGTGTTGATGATTCGTCTATCGCGCCGCGGTGCGCGCAAACAGCCTTACTACCGCATTGTGGTAATCGAGAAAGACCGTGCGCGCGATGGCCGCTCGGTGGAAGTGGTCGGCACCTATAATCCGCGCACCGATCCCGCCAGCGTGGAATTGAAGCGCGAGCGTATTGCGTATTGGACCAGCAAGGGGGCGCAGTTGTCCGACCGCGTAAAGAAGCTGGTGGACAAAGCTGCCGCCAGCGCCCCAGCTCCGACTGCTGCCTAAGCTTGCAGTTCGTGTGAGTAACGTCTCATAAGGGACGGACGATTCGTCTCTGTAGTTGTCATTACGAGCGAAGCGAGGAATCTGCTTTTGTTAGCGCTGGAACAATGGTTGGGGAAACAGCAGATCCCTCACGGCCTGAAGGCCGTTCGTGATGACAACTCAAAATTACTGGACATTGCTTGTGCGACAGGCAATAACGTCAAACACCGGGAGCCGCCTGAGCTATGACAAGCGCCGTGAACATGCTTGCGTTGGTGGAACATCTTGCTAAGGCCGTGGTGGAAGCGCCTGACGAGGTGACGGTGGAAGCCTTCGAAGAAGGCGGGCAGACGGTCCTGGAGCTGATTGTGGCCGAGAGTGACCTGGGGCGGGTGATTGGCCGCCAGGGACGCATGGCCCGCAGTCTGCGCACGATTGTGAATGCGGCCAGCTTACGCACTCGCAAGCGTTATCAGTTGGAGATTGTGGAATAACCGGCGACTTCATCACGATCGCTCGCGTGCTCGGTCCGCAAGGGCGGCGCGGCGAAGTTCTGGCGAAGCTGCACACGGATTTTCCGGAGCGCTTCCAGGAGCGACGGCAGTTGTCGGGCTTGGCGGCCAACGGTACCCGCCGGGAACTGCAACTTGAAGAGCACTGGTTTCACAAGGGTGGCGTGGTGCTGAAGTTTGCTGGCGTCGAGAGTATCAGCGACGCCGAGCAGCTTGCCGGTTTGGAATTGCAGATTCCGCTGGAGCAGCGCACCGAGTTGGAAGAGGGCGCCGCGTACGTCAGCGATGTTGTCGGCTGCGAAGTGTGGACAAGAACTGCCGACGGCCAGCAACTGCTTGGGACCGTCAGCGAAGTGCAGTTTGGAGCAGGCGAAGCGCCGCTTCTGGTTGTGCGAGGGAAGATCGGCGCTGAGCAAGAAATTCTGCTTCCCTACGCTGAGGAGTTTCTGAAGTCGGTAGACTTTCAGCAACGGCGGATCGAGATGGAGTTGCCCGAAGGACTGCTGGCGTTGGACTCCCCGTTGAGCGGGGACGAGAAACAGCGGCAAAAGACTGAAGCCGACGAAGCACGATCGGCGGGCGTTCGCCGCAAACGAGGGAAATGAGATCAAATCCCCACGCGCCCAGAGCGCGAATTGGGGAGGCCCGAATGAAGTTCGAGATTCTTACGATTTTTCCGGACTTTTTTCGCGGGCCACTAGATTACGGCATTGTGCGCAAGGCGCGCGAAGCCGGGCTCATTGAAATTGGCATCCACGACCTGCGGGCGTTCACGCACGACCGGCATCGCACGGTGGACGACCGGCCGTTCGGCGGCGGCGAAGGCATGGTGCTCAAACCCGAGCCCATCTTCGAATGTCTCGAATCGCTTGGTGTGTCGTCCCGTGAAGAACGGATGCGCGACGATGCGCGCGAGACCGTGGTGCTGCTTTCGCCTCAGGGCGAGTTGTTCACCCAGGCGGTGGCGCAGGACTTGACGACGCGCGAACGCGTGGTGCTGATCTGCGGACGTTACGAAGGCGTGGATGAGCGCGTGAGCCAGCACCTCGCCGATCGCGAAATGTCGGTTGGCGATTTCGTGCTGAGCGGCGGGGAACTGGGGGCAGCCATTATCGTCGATACGATGACGCGGTTGCTTCCGGGCGCACTCGGCAACGCGGCGTCGGCGCAGCAGGAATCGTTTACCGCGTCGGTTGCGGCGGAACAGAAGAAGGTTCCAGGTGAGCCGCCGAGTTCCACGTGTGGGTCGGGTGGGTTGCTAGATTATCCACATTACACGCGTCCAGCGGAGTTTCGCGGGATGCCGGTTCCCGAGGTACTGGTGAACGGGGACCACGACGAGATTCGCAAGTGGCGGCGCCGTAGCGCGCTGCAAAAGACATTGCGCAATCGTCCCGATTTGTTGCGCGGGGCCGAGCTGAACAAAGAGGATCGCAAGCTACTGGCCGAGATTCAGGCGGAACAGGGAAGAGCGTAATGAAAATCATTCACCACGGAGACACGGAGGACACGGTGTTTTTTCCAAGAAGTTTTCTCCGTGATCTCCGTGCCTCAGTGGTTATTTACATTGCTAGTTGCTAGCTGCTATTTTTGCCGCCGCGAGGCGTGCGACAACGGAAGGAAAAGAACAATGTCGAACAACTCACCCATCATTGACCGGCTTCTCGCCAAGACGCGGCGCACCGACCTACCCGACTTTAAGCCCGGCGACACCGTGCGCGTCCACGTGAAGATCAAGGAAGGCGNNGCAAGATGAGCTTTGGGCAGGGCGTCGAGCGCATCTTCCCCACCCACTCGAAGGTCATCGACAAGATTGAAGTGCTACGTTCGGCACACGTGCGCCGCGCCAAGCTGTACTATCTGCGCGCGCTGCGTGGCAAGGCCGCCCGTCTCCGCGAAGTGGATACCAAGCGCTCCTAGTTGCCACGAAGATCCGCTGGAAACAGCGGCGCCCACCGTGTCACTTGATGCGGTGGGCGTCGGTTTATTGGGAGCATGGTTCAGATCGGCCGCCCTGTCAACTCGCCACAACACCCATTCAAAAGGGCAAACCCCGCCTGGGGAAGAGGCGGGGTTTCGGTGGCGACCTGTAGTCGCCTTCCTTGCGGGGTAGTCAGGTAGGGGTTGTTGCAGCTAGATTCTTACCGCAAGTTCCATCAAACCCACGGCCATGGCAATCCAGAGCGCAAACGCTACCGTATTGAGAGTGAGGCGAATCGCGCCATTGTCGATCAGCCAATTGTATTTCGCGTCCATAGTGTCTCCTTGAAAAACGGGGTTCCATCTCAACAATCGCAACTGCACTATCGGGAACCCCGGAGGTTGCGCCCGGCGTGCCCTGCGGCCTCACCGGATCATGTTCTGCGGCTATATACGGGCGAACTCCAGAAAAGTTCCGTTACGATTTGGTGAATACTGGCCAATTGCAGGAATTCAGTGGCAAGCGCAGGTTATGGCGGTGCAAAGAGTTGGGTGGGTATGGACCGCTAGCTCCGCTGCTCGCCCTGCGCCGCGATCTCTCCCAGTTCCCAATACTTCTTCAGTAGAGTATCGGGGACGTTGACTGCTTGGCCAGTAAGCATGTGCTTCAACTGCAGCGCGTTGACAGCCGCTTTGCCTTCGAAGTGGTTGTTGGCGATGACAAAGGTTTTCTGCGCCTTGGCGGCGATGGTGTCAATGCGCGTCTTCCATCCCTGCAGTTCGGGACCGGTATAGAGATAGTTGTAGCGGTCGTTGCGCGAGTCGCTGTCGAACCATTGATCGTAATTGCGTCCGTGCAGGCGCACGTAAGCAAACGCAGCGGTCACGTGTTCGCTGGGAGCAATCGCCTTTCCCATTCGCGGCTGGTCGATATTGCAGAAGGCCACGTCCTTTTCGGCGAAGTAGCGCAGGGTCCCCTCATTGGTCCAACTGTTGTGCCGCACTTCCACCACCAGCGGATATTGCTTGAACTTCTCGATGACGGTCTCAAGATAGTCGCGGTTCGGATTGGTGTTCTTGAACGAAATGGGAAACTGCGCGAGTACTGCGCCGAGCATGTCTTCGGCGGCGATGGAGTCAAGGCCATCCTTGGCGAGCCGTTCGTCGTCGGCACTGGCGAGAATGGTCTCCGAGGATGTGCTCTCCAGCACGGCCATCGGCGAGTGGGTGAAGGCCTTGTTCAGCTTGGCCGTGAACATAAACTCGGAATTCACCGCGTGCGACTTGCGGCACCACAGTTTGCCCCACTCCGGCTTGATGTGGCCATAGAACGAAGTGTTGATCTCGATTACGTCAAGATAACGCGCCAGGTATTCCACCGGATGGAGCGATTTCTTGATCTGCGCGGGATAAACGATGCCCTCCCAGTCTTTGTACGACCAGCCTGCGGTGCCAACGTAGATCTGTGCCGGCTTGTCCATCTTCGAAGCCGAGATTAGCACAGACCCGCCCTGGGCCGACGTAGCGGCAAAACCCGCGATATTTGGCGCTCATACTGAGAGTGTGACCTTCATCACAGGGGCAGGTGATAGATGCCACCGTCCCCAATTCGTACTCGCGATAGTTTCATTCTCGTATTCAAATTCATTCTGTCGGGAAGCAGAAATGATTGACCTAAAGAAAAAGTGCTGGCGCGAGAAAGTGACCGCGGAGATCACCGTGGCCCATATGCTTCAGTTTGCGAGAGAACTGGGCACCAACATGAGCGCTGCCGAAGTAGAGGCGTTCCTCAACCAGAACGGCCGGGCGCAAAGCGTCTGGATGCACATGATGCAGGCCGGCGAGGAGTACATCAAGTCGAGCCTGGAAGCGAACCCGCTTGCTATTCATAGCGTAAAGCAGACCGCGTCGCACGCGAGTCTGGTGCAGTAGCGGCATCGAAGCGAGGCCGTGAGACGCCAGAGCCGACGTCCTTTCATATCAGTAAACGATCATTACTACCCAATAAACCCCTCCAGGATGGCTCACGCTGGGAGCGAAACAAGCTCCCAGCGAATACCCGGAGGACAGGGGATGCGCTAACAGCCCCTTAACACTGTTGGGAAGCTTCCCCGGGGCGAAGGTCGTCCAAACCGCAGTCTCGTGAACTCCAGGTAGTTCCGCCGCCTTCTGGTTCTGCAAAGAGTCGTTGAGCGCCATGTCGCAGGCCATGTGCCGCAGTTGCGATTGCGGCTTGCGCATAGGCGTCGGCATTCCATGCGTCGTGGCGTAGATCTCAAGGGCTCGTTGCAGCACGGCATCGGCCTCGGGTTCGGAGTATTCGGTTGGCCGGTGAGCGAAATCCTCGGTCACGTATACTCGGCGCCCGTTTCTGATAGCACCCACTCCGACCACGTTGTAATTGGGGTCCAGGATGTTGGCGCGATGCGGTGGCGAATGCATGAGATCTTTATGAGCGGAGGGCAGGTCCTTATTGAAGCCAATATTCTCGCCTTCCTGGTCTGAAGGGAAATCCTCATCGCTGAAGCGGACCTGCATTTCCGGCTCTCCATCGAATTGGTGTGAGAGGGCCTTATGTTCAACCATCAGTTCGGTGTGCTTGCGGGCAGCCTGCGTGAGACGCCGATCCACGGTCAGCGGCGGAAGCCCCTGGCTGGTACGCTCCTGGTTGATTAGCTGGACCAGTTGCTGCTCGCCTCCTTCATCGAATTGAGCCTGGGCAAGACCGGGACACACCAGCAGCGACGAGACCAATAGCGCGAAGGCGAAGACTTGCGGCAAACGGAGATCTTGGTAAGGTCGCATGTCGTCTAGCATTTCGACGCAGAATTCCGGCCTTTCGTTCAACGTGCCCGTCAACATACAATACAGCTTCCCCGGGGCCAAGCGATGACCATTCCCGTTGTGATTTTCCTCACCCTCGCAGGTATGCTGCTCGGCTACGCAATTGCAGCGCTGGTAGCCAGGTCCAAGACTGCCATGCTGACCGAGCGCACCGCAGCGCACGAGCAGGAACTGGCCAGTTCGAGAGCGATCATCGACTGCCAGGCGGCAGAACTCAGAGGCTTGGCGGAAGCCAAGGCCGGTTTGGACGCGACTCTGGCGAGTGAACGCCGCAACACCGAGGAAAAGCTTCGGCTTCTCGCCGAAGCCAGCGAAGAGTTGAAAGCGCAGTTCAAGGTACTGGCGGCAGCGGCGCTGGAGAGCAACAACTCGAACTTCCTTCAGCTCGCCAAGACGACGCTGCAAAATTACCAGACCCAAGCCGCCGGAGAATTGGCCCAGAAGGAGCAGGCGGTCAAGAACCTGGTCGATCCCATTGCGCGATCGCTGACGGAGATGAGTCAGCAGATACAGGGTCTGGAGCAGGCGCGCAGCCAGGCATACGGCACCCTCACAACCCAGGTGGCGTCGCTGCTCGACACCCAGAAAGCTCTGCAGGCAGAGACCGGCAATCTGGTGAAAGCGTTGCGTGAGCCTCAGGCGCGTGGACGTTGGGGCGAGTTGCAACTCCACCGCGTGCTTGAGTTGGCGGGCATGCTGGAGCACTGCGACTTCAAGGAGCAGGAGTCCATCAGCGGCGACGAGCGGCGATTCCGTCCTGACGTAATTGTTAACCTGCCCGGCGACAAGCAAATCGTAGTCGATTCCAAGGCCCCGTTGGCGGCTTACTTGGCAGCGCTCGAAGCACCGGACGAGCCCACTCGCACCGCTCGCCTTGCCGACCACGCACGCCAGATCAGGCAGCACATCGATTCGCTGGGCGGCAAATCTTACTGGGCACAACTGCCATGTACGCCTGAGTTTGTTGTGCTGTTTCTGCCGGGCGAGGTGTTCTTCCGGGCGGCCATGGATTCAGATGCCGAGTTGATCGAGTACGGCGTCAGCCGGAAAGTCATTGTCGCTTCACCAACCACACTGATTGCGCTGTTGAAAGCCGTGGCCTACGGTTGGAACCAGAAGAACCTGGCCGAGAGCGCGCGCAAAATTAGCGAAGCGGGGAAGGACCTCTACAAGCGGCTCTGCACCATGACCGGGTACATGCACGAGATGGGCAAGAAGCTGGGCGGCGCGGTCACCGCTTACGACGAGATGCTGCGTTCGATGGAACGCCGCGTTTTCCCGTTGGCGCGAAAATTTCCCGACCTGGATCGCTCGCTGGCGGTGGCAGCCTTGCCGGAACTCGATCAATTGGACAAGACTCCGTTCGAACTGCAATCGCCGGACTGGCATGAAGGGGACGAAGAACCCGGCCTGCCGGTTACCAGCAACGGCGCCGCCGACAGCGCAAAGGTGTAAGCATTCGGCATTGCTGCTGTCACCCTGAACGCAGAGAAACTGCCGCGGAATCGACCGGCCTGTTTTTCCCGCTGGAGCGAAGCTGTTCGTGCAAGCGAAGCACCTCGCGATGCAGAGTTTGACCAAGCTGTTTGCGATCGCCGGTTGCCGGCATGGGCCCACCAAATGCGATGATTGTGCGGATGGTCTTTTTCCCCAGCAGATTGAGAATATGGGGAAGCAAAGGCATATTGCCCCACCAGCAGACTTCCCGCTCGATGGCGCCGTCGTCCAGTTCGTAGCCGATGGAACAGGGCGTTACCTGCGCACCTGCATCGATGGCGGGCTGCAGCATAGTGGAGTGAAAGCGCAGGACACTTTGTCCGTCGGTCGTAGTGCCCTCGGGAAAGAGCACAACCGGAACTCCGCTCTTCAGGCTCTCGACGACACTGACGTTCGCGCGTCCGGTATCCGCCTGGTCGTGGCGCCGCACGAACACGCTTCCCGCCCAGCGGGCATAGCGGCCGAAGATGGGCCAGCGCTCGACCTCCGCTTTGGACACGAAGACGCAGGGCACCGCGGCGCTGAAGACCAGAATATCGAGGTAGCTGAGATGGTTGCTCACGATCAATCCGTGGGAAGGTAACGCTCCGGTGCTCGATAGACGGACGTTGATGGCCGACAACCCGCGCGCACAACTCTGGTGCAGCCACTCGGCGCATTCCGCGCGAGAAGCATCACGCCGCAGTTTGCGATGTTCCCAAAGCCCATACAGGGCTGCCGCTGAAAAGGCGGGCAGTCGAACGGCCCTTCGCAGATGTCTCGCAAGTAGTTCGCCCATTTCACCATAGGGCGCATGTTAGCGCCTCTTCGAAGTCTACGCGGAATGGCGAGGTGCGGCGCAATGCTGTAGGACTCGTTTTGACACTGCTTCTGAGCGGCTGCTAGTATCAACTGTTTAGACACAAAGCTCCCTCCAAGCAAGCGTCCCCGTCGTCTAGCCTGGCNNATCCCGTCGGGGACGCCAAATCTTTTCAGAGACTTGCGGCTGATTTGGTCAGTTTGCCGCGGTACAACGACGGTACAAGTTGTTTTCGGCCGGATCATCCCCACCACCCGGCTCTGTGCGGCCCTCTTATCCGGGCTCAAAGCCTGCGTGTACGTATCCAGCGTCATTCGCGACGTAGAGTGCCGCAACAGCTCCTGGACAACTTTCACATCCTCACCGTTGCTTTTGAGCAGCGTTGAGAACGTATGGCGAAAGTTGTGCCAGCCGATTCTCTTGTTGATGCCGAGCCGCCCGGCGAAGGTCAACGATTTGTTCGTAGATATCCATGGGGCGAGTTCAATTATTTAGATGCTGGGCCGCAAAGTCAAAGCGCTGAAGGGGTGACAGCGGGTCAGCCTCCGGTTCGCCCACCAACCCGTATCCCGCCGCCACTCGGATAATGTCCGGGACAGGGATTCGTGAAAGCGCCGCCGGAGTGTGATTAACGCTCGACTGTCGTTCGTTGTGATCTGATCTACAATCGGTGCGACACCATGTACTTAGTCTGAGGAAGAGCTAGAGCTTTCGGAGACGAACCCGATGTCCGACCTCGCGCTGCAGCTCATCGCGGAAAACAAACGTTCCAGAGCCACCTTTCTTGACCTCGGTAATTGCGGGTTAACCGACGTTCCCGCTGAAGTGGGCGAACTGGCCTGGCTGGAGTCCCTGTCGTTCGCAAGCCAAAAGAGTCAGAATACCGGCGACAGCAATGAGCGCTTGACCGACCTGGTGCCGCTGGCGGGCCTGTCTGCCCTGCAGTCGCTTGATGTTTCGAACACGCAGGTCAACGACCTGGTGCCGCTGGCGGGCCTGTCTGCCCTGCAGTCGCTTGATGTTTCGAACACGCAGGTCAGCGACCTGGCGCCGCTGGCGGGCCTGTCTGCTTTGCAGGCGCTAAATGTCCGTTATACGCAGATCAGCGACCTTGCGCCGCTGGCAGGCCTGTCTGCCCTGCAGTCGCTTTATTTCTCCCGCACGCAGGTCACAGACCTTGGGCCGCTGGCAGGCCTATCTGCCTTGCAGAGCCTGGATGCCAATGACACGCAGGTCACAGACCTTGGACCGCTGGCAGACCTGTCTGCTCTGCAGACGCTTTATGTCTCGAGCACGCAGATCACCAACCTTGCGCCGCTGGCAGGCCTGTCTGCCCTGCAGACGCTTAGTTTTGCGCACACGCGCGTCAGCGACCTTGACCCACTGGCCGGCCTATTTGCCCTAGAGACCCTCAGCGTTGCGAACACGCCGGTGAGCGATCTTCGGCCGCTGGCTCGCCTTTCCTCCCTCAAGATACTCTTTGTGCCGGACACGCAGGTCAAGGATCTTGCGCCGCTGGGCGGTCTAGCTGCCTTGGCTATACTCTGGGCTTCGGACACGCAGGTCACCGACCTCTCCCCATTGATCGAGCTCATTCGTCGCGGATGCCCAATAAAATGGAGTTTGGACATAGGGCAAGGTAACGGAATCTACCTCGAAAACTGTCCGCTTACCAATCCCCCGCCTGAAATCGTGAAGCAGGGCAACGACGCCATCCTCAACTACTTCCGTGAGCGGGAGACGGGCGGGGTCGATCATCTGTTTGAAGCCAAAATGCTGATCCTGGGTGAGGGTGGCGCGGGCAAGACCAGTCTGCTCAGGCGTTTGTATCAGCCCGGCCAGCCGCTGCCCACGGAAAGCGAGACGACCAAGGGCATCGTAATCTCCAGGCAGGAATTTAAGTTGAAAGACGGACGGCCCTTTCGCCTGAACGTTTGGGACTTCGGGGGGCAACAGATCTATCACGCCACTCACCAATTCTTTCTGACCCACCGCTCGCTCTACGTGCTCGTCGATGACACTCGTAAAGACTACAAGTCGGTATCGGACGAAGGCTTTAAGTATTGGCTGGAGTTGATCGATGTCTTTGGCGGGCACAGCCCGACGCTGATCTTCCAGAACGAAAAGGACGGCCGCAGCAAAGCCATTGACTTCGAAGGTATCAAGCGCCGTTACGGCAACGTGGAGAAATGCTATGCCGGCAATTTGGAGAAAGCCGATGCAGCCGACGATATACGCGATGGCATCGAGTTTTTCGCCAGCCATCTCAGCCATATCGGCGAGGAGTTGCCCGCCCGCTGGCTCAAGGTACGGGCCGACATCGAGGCCCGTACTTCTGAGACGCCGTACATACCGGTACAGGAGTATTTCGACATTTACCGCCGACACATGGACTTCGACCGGACTAAAGCGTTGCTACTCAGTCGGTACCTGCACGACCTTGGCGTGTTCCTGCACTTTCAGGATGACGCTCTGCTGGCGCGCACGGTCATACTGCAAAACGAATGGGCCACCACAGCGGTGTTTCGAATTCTCGACGACGAAACCGTGAAGGCACAGCGGGGCCGTTTCAGCAGTGACGATTGCGATCGTCTTTGGCCGGATTCTGTGTATGCCGATATGCACCCGGAGTTGTTGGCCTTGATGCAAAAGTTCGAGCTTTGCTATGAGCTGAGGGATAGCAAGCCGCAAACCTGGCTAGCCCCACAGTTGTTGCCGCCCGCCAAACCCGCGGCTCTCGCTGACTGGGGCAGCCCCGAGGATCTGGTGCTGCGTTATCGCTATGAGTTTCTGCCCAAGGGTGTAATCAGTCGCCTGACGGTGAGGCTACATCGATTCGTCATCAACCCGGAGATGGCCTGGGTCACCGGCGTGTTGTTTGAGCGCGACCGTACTGCAGTGCTGGTGGAAGTGCTGGCAAATGGCAGCGAGATCGAATTGCGGGCCCGTGGGCCGGAACACAAGGCGCTTCTCAGCGTCATTGCCGCAGATTTGGATGCCTTGAATGAGTCGTTCCAGGGCCTGCGCAATAAAGTCGACAAGCGTATCCCCTGCAACTGCAAAGTCTGCCTAACGGCTTCTGTGCCTGAGTTTTTCGACCAAAAAGCCCTGCTCAAACGTAAGCAGGACAATCGCCTGAAAGTGGAATGCCCACGCAGCTATGAACTTGTGGACGTGCTGGAACTGTTGGACGGTATAAAACTGGACAAGCTGCCGGGCTGGGCCAACGAGATGCCAGTTGTGACCGCACATCGCACGATTCGCATCTTTCTCGCTTCTTCCTCGGAGCTACGGGAAGACCGGGACGCGTTCGACCTCTACTTCCGCCAACAGAACGACCAGCTTCGGAAGAAAGGGTTCTATCTAGAGATCGTGCGATGGGAAAACTTTCTTGACGCCATGTCTGAGACTCGCCTGCAGGACGAGTACAACAAAGCTATCTGCGAGTGCGATATCTTCGTTAGCCTGTTCTTTACTAAAACCGGCAAGTTCACCGAAGAGGAGTTCACCGTCGCCCACCGCCAGTTCAAGAACAACCGCAGGCCACTGATTTACACCTTCTTTAAGAATGCTGATATCAAGACCGGCACCGCGCGCAAAGAGGATCTCAGTTCTCTGTGGGCATTTCAGGAGAAACTGGATAAGCTCGGGCATTTCCGCACCGGCTACGATAATATCGAACACCTGAAGCGCCAGTTCGGCGACCAGCTCGACAAGATTCTGGATCAATACGACTCTCTTTTTAGTAGGTCTAGCCCACTAAGGTAACGGGACACCGAGCTTTAATGGCGACCGAAGAGATGCTACATGAAGACTGGAGGATACGATGAAAGCGGTTCGCATTCATGAGTTTGGCGGTCCAGAGGTTCTCAAGTACGAGGAGATTCCCGATCCGGAGTTGCGCAAGGACCAGGTCCTGGTCCGGGTCCGTGCGTGTGCGTTGAATCACCTCGATCTTTGGGTCCGCATGGGGTTGCCGGGCGTGAAGTTGCCGCATATTTTAGGCAGCGACGTGGCGGGCGAGGTGGTGGAATGCGGCGAGTACATCACCGACCTGAAGCCGGACACGCGCGTGCTGCTGGCGCCGATGGTTTTCTGCAATCACTGCGAGCAGTGCAACAACGGACGCCAAAACTTCTGCCCGCAATTTGCAGTGCTGGGCAACGGCGTGGACGGAGGAAACTGCGAACTGATCGCCGTTCCGCGGGTGAACGTTATCCCGATCCCCGATTCGCTGGGCTTCGTAGAGGCTGCGAGTGTCCCGCTGGTCTTCCTCACCGCATGGCACATGCTGGTCGGACGCGCCCGGTTGCGGGCAGGACAAACGGTGCTGGTTTTGGGCGCGGGTTCGGGAGTAGGCTCGGCCGCAATCCAGATTTGCAAGATGCTGTCGGCCGAGGTGATTACCACCGCTGGCGATGAGCAGAAACTGGCGAAGGCCCGTGAACTGGGCGCCGACCACACCATCGATCACTACAAGCAGAAGATCGCCGACGAGGTGAAGCGCATTACCAATCGCCGCGGGGTGGACATCGTCTTCGAGCACGTTGGTCAGGCCACGTGGAAGGAGAGCGTGAAGTCGCTGAAACACGGTGGCACGCTGGTGACCTGCGGCGCCACGACCGGCTTCCAGGGCGACCTCGATCTCCGTTTCCTGTTCTCGCGGCAGCTCTCGCTGCTGGGATCGTACATGGGCGCAATGGGTGAGTTGGAAGAAGTCCTCAAGCATGTTTTCGCGGGCAAGCTGAAGCCGGTCGTAGATCGTACCTTCCCGCTGAGCGACACTCGCGCGGCGCACGAATATCTGGCCAAGAGCGAGCAGTTCGGCAAGGTGGTGGTTACGCCGTAGCTGCGAGTGGGGTCATCATGCAAGTGGTCCGGATGACTAAAGCCGTGAGCCGTGCCGGCCGAAGAGGCTGCTAAAAGCGTCGGAAAAGCAGATCCCTCGCGGGCTGAAGCCCGCTCGTGATGACAAAAATAAAGAGCTTCAACTGGGACCCTTCGGCTGCGCTCAGGGCAGGCTCTGAAGCTCCGCACTACCCGAACGTCAGTGTTGCATCAGGGTGTGGCTTTGCAATTTCTGTGTCACTAAATTTGCACGTTCGGTGTCACTAAGGCCAAAATGGGCGGACACACATCTCCGGTGTCGTCTGGTATATCGTAAAACCAAACAACTTGAGGGGCCAGTCATCTATTTCACAACACTCGGAGTGAGGGACTCCGTACTACCTGAGGGGGCCGAAGTTGATTAGCCCAACTCAACCAAAAAAGATCACCCGCAAACCACCGACGAGGGACTACGTTTCCTTTCCAGTCCTCCCGCAGTTTAGGCAGCGGCCTTTGCGCGCCGATGTTCGCCGCTCGCGGCGCCACTCGGAATAGTCGCTCTTCTTGCACACGTCCGAGCAGAACCGCATGAGATGCTCCCTCACCAGATTCCCGCATCCCGGCCGCTGGCAGATTCTCGCCATCAGATAGACAATCGCACTCTTCTGCGCGTTCGCGCGGAGGTGCATCCTTCCCGCCTGACAACACCCTCTTTCAACAATTCAGCTGCCTGCGTTGCCGTCAGGTGAATCTTTGAGAGTGGCTCATGCGTAATGCCACCATCGAACGACACAGCTATGACCACCGTGTATTCTCTCGCGCTCACGCTTGGTTCTGATGGTTCGCCCCGCATCACATAGAAAGGTTTTAGCACTACATGCTCTTTCCACTGGGATCTCGGTTGGGAAGGGTCCCCCACCATCATCTTGTCGCCAGCCTTCAAATGGGCCATCGCCCCTCCCTTCCTCTGGCAACTATTAGTTGCTAAAACGTACTGCGGTTCAGCCTCGCCGGCTATGGCGCCTCCGCGTCTTTAATGGTCCCGTTCTTAGCCTCAAAGCGCGTCTCGGCCTCAGCGAGCGCCTGACTCACCCGCTTAGCTTGCTGCCAGGAGACTGTTACAGCTATTCGCTGCGCGACCATTCCCGGTAGTGCTTTGGTTTTCGCGTTTCCTTCCGGCCATTCGAAAGCGGCATCAATGAGCCGTTGCTCCAGTGGGACGATTTGTCCGAAAGCCAGGCGAACGTCGTCCCTGGTGACGCTGAGCGCAAGATGGTTGCTGTAAATCTCGGGGAGCCCCGCGTCCGGATCAACCAACCTAAAGGCTTTTTTGTCTCCCTGCATTGTTGTGCCCGCCCGGCGTCCTAAGTAGTTACCGACTTAGGGAGTAATCGGCTTTTTAATTTCCCCGTTCTTAGCTTCGAAACGAGTGACGGCGTCGGCCAGCAATTGACCCAGCCATTTCGCCTGGTCCCATGAAACTGTGACGGCCTTCCCAGCGCGCCGGTAGCGCCGGCCGCGCCTTCTGTCGCCGCCGCTCCCATGCTGGCGAATGCAGCCGCGCCTTCGGCTCCCGCCTGCTTCGCCGCGCTGCCCATGCCCGCGACTTTGGCGTTGGTGGCTGTGCCAGCTGTGCCCAGCTCGCTGAGCTTGGTCTCCACGTTCTTGATCGCGCCGGAGTCATCTATTACTCGGATGACGATGGAGACGGTCGAATTGTCTGCACCAGACATTGGAAAAGTTATCTCGTGAGTTCGGGGTTCGCAGCAGCGACCGCACCCAGTGCCTCTGCGAAGGAAACCTTCTGCACATGCTGGTACTGCGTCGCGAGCCTATTCAACTCGACAGAGTTCTGAGACACACGGCAGCGGCCTGTCGGCGCCGGTCCGTCATCGTCAAAGCTGATGGTTGTGCCGGGCAGCGTCAACTCTGGATGCTCTTCTGCCGCTTGCGACAAAGCCTCGCCGAAGGAAATTTTGCCTTTGCGCGCCCGCTGCTTCGCCAAATCATTCAGCGCTTCAGAATTCGACTGGAAACGCCACTCGCTGTCTGAACTTTGCATCGATCGACCTCCCGGCCGGGGCAGGGGCAGTAATAGCTCCTCGAAGCTAATGACGGCTTGCGCATCGCCACCAAAGGTTGCGGTTCCAGAGTGCCCGCTGGCGCCGCCCTGCGTGAGATTTGTGAGATCGGCCTCTGTTGCTGATCCGTCCCGCCATGTGCCGTTGACAAATTCGCGCGGAGCATGAAACCCCACGCGATCAAGAGCCAAGCCCTTGGGCGTGCGCTTCACGGTGAAGGATCTCCGGCCGCCGAGCTTCCCCGAAATAAATAGTTGATCGAGACGTGGATCGACTTCGGAAACCTGGCCTGATAGCGTATTGCCGTCGCGCTGAAGCGCTGTCACTTTTCCGACGATCGGCCCGCCCTGATCTGACTTACCAAAATGAATCGGAATTTTCCCGGCAGGGCTGGGATCGAAGTTGCTTACTACCTCGTCCAGGTCGCTGCTTGAATAGCTGTGGCCGCCATAAACCCCGGCACGCATCAACGGCGCCCACTGCCCTTCGAGGCTTTCGAGGCTTTTGTTTTTTGCCATGCTGGTTCCCACTTTCTGCCCTCGTCTGTTCCACTCGCAACCTCAAGAAGTGCGAGCGGGACACGAACCCGAATCACCGCCCGCACTTTGTCCGCGGCAAGGGGCCTAACCTCCCGCGAAAGGCTGCACTCCAAACTCTCCAGAATGCGGGGGGAGGCTGGCTGGCCCCGACCCCCGCGCTGTTCCGCCGTTCGAGGAGGTATGCTCTCCGGCGAACTTTTTATACTTCAAACTCTCAGGCCGCCTCAACTGCAGGTTCTATCTCGGCCACTTCGTTAACGTGGCGCATCAGTAGTTCGAAAGACTCGACCGCCAGCTCTTGCATTCGCGCGGTGTACATCGGCTCCTGGCAGACCGGAGTGTCAACCGCATCCCTCAGCAGATAGCTGAGAGCGGCGCGGCGCCAGCGATCCCTATAAGGGAACTCGTTGACATCGCGTAGCAGCGAAGGATGAAGGTCCCGCAGGGTATTTGCAATTTCTTTGTCCGATCCAGCGATCTCAGCTACTGTCTGCCTTAGCTGAAGCGCCAGATCAAGAAGACGCTGCTCAAGAACACCCTTTGACCGAGATTTGAGCAGACGGTTCACGGTTGCGCAGCGCGTTTGCCATAGTGCGCGACCCAATGCAGCCTTTTCTTCGGCCAGGCTGGTGGACATCTCCTCGATCGCAGCGCAGTCCCAAGCGTCCTCCGTCCGGAGTTTCGCAATTTCGATCGATAGGCGATCGATGTTGCCCTGAGCCTGCGCGTTCTTGGAAACCCGCGCGCCGACGATATGCTTGCGCTGTTCGGTTTCGAGCGCAGTAATCTGCTCGGTGCGCAAGCGGCGTGCCGCTGTCAGGTTCTTGAGTTCGGTCTCCAGTTGCTCGATCCTCTCCTGGGCCTTATCTTTTGCCATGTCCTTTTCCTCCGAATCCGTCAGTTACGTGCGGCCTGCCTTTTTGAAATAACCCGCAGTCCCGCTTTTCCGTCGAAAACCACCGTTTTCTCCTCTTTCCTCAAAACCGCCTCCGCAGAGCACCCGGCCCAGACATCCGCATCGCTTAAAGGCGTCCGTTCACATGTGACGCGGGCATTGGCGGGCCTCAAACTAAAAAGTGGGGCTAGACCCTTACCCGGTCTCTTCGAGGCCCGCAGAGGGCAAAATTGGCGTTCAAGCGAAAAGGCGCCCATCTACTTCGGCTCCTTTCGCGATTTTGCCGCCGGTTGCGCACCCTCAGCGGCTGGGCTCCATTCGGGGAGCCACAAAACAACTCTCCCGAGGATGCGCTGATCTTCGACCATCAAGTCAGACAGCCGGCAATGCACCCCTAACGGACCAGGCCCCTGATCCCACTCGGTGAGTGCAAGACTTCGCCCTGTGCACAATCCGTCTACCGATGCTCCCCGCGAGACTATGCGCCACGGGCCTTCGCCCTCGTCGCCTCCAGCGTACTCAAGAACGAGCCAGCCAACGTGAATGCCTGCTACGTCCCACTTCTTCTTCGGATCCTTCTCATATGGGCCGTATTTCGTCCACAGCTCTTTAGAATTTGTGCCAGCTTCGTCCAGGCCTGCCAGTTCGCGCAGCCGCGCTACCGCCTCCGCGGATCTGCGAAGGTCTGCATAGGTGATCGACTGCTCTCGGTTGATTGGCCCGCGCTCCTGCGAATTTCGCAGGCGTGAATAGTAGATGGCCACTGGAATGGATGACGGCAGCAACAACTCCAGATCCGTTTCCGACTGGTCCAGCACCAGAAGCCCTCCCGGGGCAAGCGGAAACGACTTTATTAACTCAGCCTGCTCTATGTGCACACAGACTAGGGAGCCACGTTCGCGCAGCAGGCTTGCAGGGAGTTCTACCGTCTGCACAAAAGAAGCTGCGGGGGAATAACCGCTCGCTGCATCCATGAGCGGTAAGGAAACGATCTCGCCGGGCTCGGATGGACGGGGCTTCGTCCGCCGATTGCGCTGATTGTCAAGCACCCGCAAAATGTCGGCGCTAAGAGTCCCGGCCTCCTTCAGAAGCCAAATACAGTCTCCATCGAACCGTTTGCCGCGCTTCGCTATGAAGGCTGCGAGCCGGGCCAGTATCTCGGTGGAAGGCCAGTAATCAGTGGCCTTGGCCGCGCTCTCCCACGCAGCGATAGTACCTGGCTTCACGTCTATCTTTCCCGCGAGCGCTTCCTGCGTCAGCAGCAGCTTTTTCCTGATGTCCGTCAGGTGCAGTGCTCGGGAGGTTCGTAATTTCAGTTTTGCTGCCAATTTATTCTCTTGACGGCGCGCTCGATCGCGTGCCATCCTTATCCCAGTAGATACGCCTTCTACGATGGTAATAAGGAATGACTGAAAAGCATATACCTATCGCCCAACAAAATACTCGAACAACGCAACCGCCAGACTCGGCTCTACGCCAACTTCTCGCCGATGAAATTCGGCGCTCTGGGCTGAAGCGGCCAGAAATTGCGGTCAGAATGAGCGCAATCGTCGGTGTGCCAATCTCAGAACATATGCTTAACGATTTTACGTCGAAGCGCAAGTGCGCAGCGCGGTTTCCGGCAGCATTTGTCAAGGCGTTCTGTGCGGTAATCGGCTCCCGAGCTCTCCATCGACTCCTAGAGGATGAAGAGACTTTAGGCTTGATCCAGGTGGGCGAGCACGCGGTGGCGTGCAAGAACCTGGTCGACCAGATCGCGACACCAACGGCCAATCGCCGGAGGAGGAAAAAGTGAGAACCACACATAAAACAAATTTTCTCCGTTGGGGCTTCATCTTCTTCACGTTTTTGCTGTGGGCGCGGCTCTCTCTGTTGCTCATCCCATTTACTCAAAACCTGATTGGCGCTTGCTTGCTCGGAGGCATTCTAGCGACATGCATCTCCTGGTGTATTTGCACCTGGTGGGAGCGTCGTTGCGAAAAAGCCTTATTTTTGCGCCGCCTTCAGAAGGTCTGCCAGTGAACGGCCCGAACTCATCACCGAGCGTTATTCACCGACACAGTGCAGTAGATCGACTGCTCGCAATTGCGCCGATGTTGCCGCACAACCGCGCGCACGGCAGCGCAGTCTCTCCATTGCGCGATTGCCTCGGCCGCTTCTGCGCGGCGCCCGTGGGGCAAGAGCGGGGACTATCTCTAACTTCGATCACGGAGCAAATTGCCGCGGACTACAGGCTGTCGCCCAGCACTGTATGGGGCTGGTATCGTCGGTGGAAACGAGGCGGTCTCGCAGCGCTGGCCCAAAAGCAACGCGCCGACCTCGGCCGCTCCAACCGCCTTTTCAAGCGGCCATATTTCAAAGGCGCCATCCGCCTCATGTTAGACATGGGCGACTCGCCGTTCTTTATTTGGAAAAATCTTCGCACCAGCTACGGGCACAACGCGCCTTCTTATGGCGTGGTCCTCAGTTACGCGAGGGGAAGATATTTCCCTGACGGGGAATCTCCGGCCGGCGCAGAATCGACGGCGCGCCATGAGTGACCACCGCGCGTCGGCTAAGGAATCGGCGCTGGCGCTTCCCGATAAGCCGCTGCTGCCGGCGGTGCCAGACGCGCCGGCGATGCAGCCGCTGGTGAAGGTCGCATTCACTACAGCTGAGCAAGAAGCCCAGGCTCGGGGGCGCTATACCATCATCGAGCCGCTGATCCGCTTTGAGGCCGATCAGCGCGCGGTCCCGCCTGGACAGCTGCAACTTGACTTGGGGCTGCTCCTTCCCGATGGCAGCCCGGTCGCCACCCGGACTCAGATGTGCTTCTACTTGGCGCACAAGCACCAGCTGACCCACCGCACGATCTGGCGCTGGGTCGATCGCTTCTCTAAGGGCGGCCTTATCGGCCTCGCCGACTCAACGCGCAAGGACAAGGACCAGTCGCGATTTTTTGAGCGGTATCCCAAGGCTGCGACCTTGGTCGGGTATCTCTACCTGGAGGAGCGTCAGAGTGTGCGCACCGCCTACGAAGCCTTGCAGCGCGATGCTCTATTGCTCGGGCTGGAGCCGAAGGAGTTGCCTTCCTATTGGACCGTCTATCGGTACCTCACTGGCAACGCTTTTAGTGAGCCGCTGAAATTGTTGGCGCGCGAAGGCCGGAGAGTCTATCGCGAGCGCTGCTCACCCTACGTCTCCCGCGGTTACACCGATGTGGCCTCGAATGAGATCTGGGTGAGCGATACCATGATCCACGACGTGGAAGTCCAAAATGATTACTTCTTCGATGCCGAGTTTGGGGCTCCAATCCGCCTGCGTCTGACGGCGATATTGGACTTCAGGTCGCGCTTCGTGGTGGGGACTTCATGGGCTTGGGAGGGGTCCAGCCGCTCTATTACGACAGCGCTTCGCCATGCGGTCACCAGGTACGGACCTGCCGAAGTATTTTATGTAGATAATGGAAAGGACTTCAAAAAAATTGGCCGTGGGGCCATTCCGGCGTACTTACGCGAAAATCCGTTGGCCTCAGCGGACTGGCGCGAGCAGGAGATGAGGGCTCTAGATGAATGCGGTGTGCTGGCGCGCCTGGGCATGGCAGTGCAGTACTGTCTTCCATTTCATCCTCAATCGAAGCACATAGAGCGTTTCTTCCGCACTCTGCACGGGCGGTTGGACAAAATATTCCCGACTTACACTGGAGGATCTCCGGACCGCCGCCCCGACTTCACCACTGAAGCGATGCGGCAGCACCGCCGCCTCCTTCGGATGGGCATGCCTGGCAATTCGCTGCATCCGCCAGCCACCCAGTTCATTCGCATGGCTATCGCCTGGATCGAGGAGATTTACCACAACAAGCCGCATGGCGGAAAGGGCATGAATGGCAGGACTCCGCGGCAAGTGTTTGAAGAGGAGCGCAACACACGTCAGAAGCCTGTACCCGCGCGTGAAGTCCTGGCGCTGATGCTCGCCGAGCGTGAGCGGCGCACGGTGCGCGAGTGCAGCATCGTGCGGGCCAAGCGGCGTTACATTGCCGACGATCCGCGATCGGCAGCGGTGCTGCATGAGATGAATTGTCGCGACGTCTTTGTTGCCTTCGATCCGCTCGACCTGGAGAAGATTGCCGTGCTCGACCTGGAGGGCCAGTTGATCGCTTGGGCGCGACAAGAAACTATGGTGCCGCAATCGGCCGACGCGAACGAAACGATCGCGCTGAGTATGCAGCAACGCAGACATCTGGAAAAGCAGACGCGACAAAAGGTCCTCGGTATCGGTAGCGAAGCGCGGGCCAACGGCGCGCTCACCGAAGTTGAGCATTTGGCGGCGCGCGCGGGTGTTGCTGTAGGTGAAGTGGTGACACAACGGCGGCCGTCATTGCGCCCCGATAACACTGCCGTGGCCCCGTTGAGTGCCGCTGCGCTCGCACGGCAGTTCCGAGCGGCGGTGGCGCCCATCTCAGCCGCCGAAGGCGCACGGCGCTTCCGAGGGGAGGCCGTCTAAAATGGCCACCCTTAGCCAGTGTCAAGAGCATAAATTAAGGCTTGAGTCCAGCCCGGACGACGGCCGCGACGAGGTGCGGGCGAAGCTGCTCGATTACATGGAGCGCACAGGTTTGTCGGAGGGTGATTTTGCAGGACGAATCGGCTACTCGCGTGAGACGTTGAGAAAATTCATCAGCGACCGCTTCCACTTCGTCGCAGGCAGTTCAAAGAATATCTGTCGGGCAATTAGTAAATGCATGGCGGCGAATCCAATCGGGCCGAAAACAGCGGTATTTGGCGAGTTGTACAACACAGCCAACGTGCGCGCCATGCGCGATACCTTTCAGCAACTGCTCCGCCGCCCGGTTGCGTACATGATATATGCCCCCCCAGGTAGTCAGAAGTCGTTCGTGCTCGAACACCTGGTTGCGGAATTGAACCGCGAAGAGGTAAAGAAAAGCGAGCCGGTTCAAGCCGCCTTCTACGTGTATGCCATCGGCCAGATGACCCCGTCACAGTTGATGAAGGCAGTGGCGATCGCCTGCGGCACGTCCAGTGCGGGCGACAGGATGCGCATTGCACGTAACCTGGCGCACGACTTCCAAGGCCGGCGCGCCCTGCTGGTCGTGGACGAGGCATAGCACCTCTCCATCAACGCCTTCGAGACGCTGCGCGTTCTGCTAGACCAGCCCCCGAATTTTTCTTTATTGTTTGCCGGTAGTCACGACCTAAAGCAGACGTTTGATAAATTTGCGTCGCACTTGGAGCAGTGGAATTCGCGGATACTGGACAAGGTTCGGTTGCCCGGAGTGAACGAGGCTGAAGCCGAAGGCATCATCCTCCGCGAGATCGGCGAGTTGCTGAAAGCGAGCACGCCCGATGGCTCGCGAAAGAGAATCCGCGCCCTAATCGCTGGATCCACGGTAAAGGATGTCTTCGAAAACCGTCGCTATATTAACGTGCGGACGCTGACTAACGCACTCGAACAGATCAAGCTGCAGGCTGAGGCTGCGAAAGATGAGTGAACCGCAGCCCATCACCGCGCGGCAACTGAAGCGCCTGCAGACGCTGTACTCGCAGTTTGCTGCTGCGTCTGCCGATCCGCGCACCCGCACCCGCGAAGAGCGGTTGCTGTGGGCGTCGCTGGTAGTGGGGCGCAAAATGGAATCGTTTAGCGAGCTAAGCAGCGCAGAAGCCAACACCGCGATCGCGCGCTTGCAGAAGGATGCGCCGCAAGCCAAAGCTAGGCCCAAGCCGATGGACCGTGAGCAGGCGGAGCGTCACGCAAAAGACGGCCGGTGGGATGGTGAGAGGTTTCGCCAGGCCCCACAGATGGCATCGGCTTTTGATCTTGAAAACATCGAGCGCTATTACCACCGGCTGGGCTGGGACCGCGACGCCTTCGATCGCTGGCTGCGCTCGCCGCGCTCGCCGCTAGGCCACCACTCGCAACCCCAGATTCGCACAGTGGCCCAGGCGAACCGGGTGCGCTGGGCTCTTAAAAAGATGCTACAGACCCGCGGACTGTGGACAGCAGCGCCATCGCAGCCCGCGCGTGGGGAAAGCTGCTTCGAAGCATGTGAAACAAATGTGATGTCTGCGGGATAGGCTGTCTGGCACGCAAGCCTACCCTGCGCCGCCCTTTTCAACTATCGTTTGCGTGCCTCCATCACTCGCGGAAAGCCGAGTAGAAAAGAAAACAGTGAAGGCCGTGTCTAAACACCAATCGTCGAAATTGACCCACTCAAAACCTAAAGCGAAGATGCTCCCACAAAATTCAGGACGCACCCCTTTTGATCGTGCGAGCGATGAATTGCTCGCTAATCTTCTCACCGCAAAGGGCTGCACGGTACTCTCACTCGCCATGAATGCTTGTCTGGAGCGAGGGTTGCTGTCGATTCCAATGGCTAATGCCCTTGAAGATTTTTCCTTTCTTGCCGAGACCGTTGTAGCAGCTCAGGTGGCTGCACGCCAATATGGGTTGAGAGCTAGTGTGCTGCTCGCGATTGCCAGGCTACGCTCCGGCTTCGATCCTTTAGACTTCGCCAGAGATCATGGCTATGCCGTGTCCTTTAGCTCATCTGCCCATGATCGTATGCAGGCTATCGAGCAGTCCTTCATTGAAGAGGCTAGGCACTTGGCGAAAACGCGCAGCCTTAGGCCATCGATGCAAGTGGCCGATGACCCCTCGGCCTACTTCAAGAAGCTGTGTGAACTCGGTTGGTGTGATCCCGCAGATCTTTTAGATCTTCCCAGTCTGGCAGAAGACTTTAAATGCGCTGATGGCTTAGGAACGGTGTAGCGACAAGTGCTTCAGCGGCCTAACTGACTACTGAGGTTGCGAAAGGAAGGGACCCCTCGACGGAGAAAACCATGAACGATCTTTTTCCCTTAGCCGAGAAGGAGTACATCGACAACCGGCGCGCGCAAGCTATCCTGGGAGTGAGCCGCGCTGGCATCCATCGCATGTTGGCCATGGGCTTCATCGCCTCCATAAACTACGGCGGCCATACGGTGAAGCGCATCAATTACCACTCGGTGGTGTCCTACTGCGACCATCTGCGACGGCTGCACCATATTCCCGAACGCCGGCCGCCGCTGTCGGCGCCCTACTTGCGGCATCGCGATTGCGACCTGCTGCCCTTCCCGCTGGCCGATACCATCAACTTCCAGGAGGCTATGCGCGCCCTGGGGTTCATCCATTACGACGGCCTGGTGGGGCGCATCGAGATGGGATGCTTCGAGGCGTACCAGATCGTGCCCCAGGCCAAGTGGCGGATATCGCGCTCCTCGTTGCAGCTTTTTATCGAGCAGTCGAAACATCGAGCGGGTCCGCTGCCCACATTCCCGCACTTTTAAGTCACCGGGGCGGCGGCTTCAATCGCGTTTTTTCTCGCTTCTGAGGGAGATTTTTGGGGATGACCGTTTTTGAACATTGTTGCAAAGTTTTGCACTTAGTGTCTTATTCGATTTCGCGAGGTATTTTTCGTAAGTTGTTGATTCTAGGTTAGGACGTGTAGAGTTCGAAGTGTTTAGTGACAAAGAGCGTGCAAATTCCTGTCAGACTTTAGCATAAGAGGAAGCCCAGCCGCATCCCCGCTAAGTAGTTTATCGCTAGTGGTTTAACCCGCGAAAAACCTCCAGTCCCCTCCATCCACCGCCAAACCCCGCGAGTGACAAATAAATTGCAAACTCACAACAGGGGGCCGCAGGCGAGGCATCGAAAGAGGCAGGTATAATTAATCGAAATGACCACCGAGTATCGTCCTCCACACTTCGATAATCCTGAGCCTGGTAAAGAGCGCTTCGACAACCTTGTCGGATCGGAGCAGAGCCGCGGCCAGATTCTCCGCGCCACTTTTGGCGAGCAGCAGCACGAGGGCGTCCTCATGGCCTCGATGGATGCTGTCGTGAACTGGGTGCGGAGGAATTCGATTTGGCCGATGACCTTTGGACTGGCCTGCTGCGCCATCGAGATGATGTCGATGGGCGCCTCGCGGTTCGATATCGCCCGCTTTGGGGCTGAGGTCTTCCGCCCGTCGCCGCGCCAGTCGGACCTGATGATCATTGCGGGCCGGGTCTCGCAGAAGATGGCGCCGGTAATCCGCGAACTCTATATGCAGATGCCGGAACCCAAGTGGGTCATCTCGATGGGAGCGTGCGCGACCTCGGGTGGCGTTTTCAACAATTACGCTCTGGTGCAGGGCGTTAACCAGTGGATTCCGGTGGATGTTTACGTGCCCGGCTGTCCTCCACGTCCGGAACAATTGATTTACGCCATCATGCTGCTACAAGAGAAGATTAAGAACGAGCGCGGCTCGTTCCGGCGAGCGCTCAACCTGGAACCGGCTTAAGTCGGCGGAGATTTGCCGCTATCGACGCCCGCTTCGGCGGCCTTTTCCGTTGAACGGAGGCTTCAACTCCGGGCAGGACGGTCCCGCGCCAGGCTGGCCCCCTGAGACCCGCGCCTGAATCCCTGCTCCCGGAAATCCATCCAATCTCTGGGTCGTTACTGATCAATTTTGCATCGGTTGCCCATAGTAATCTTCGGCGAGACGCGACTCTGCGGTACGGATTGCAAGGACGAAATCCATTCACCATGAAGATCGGAATTACGTGTTATCCCACATACGGCGGCAGCGGTGTGGTGGCGACGGAGTTGGGACTCGAACTGGCTGATCGCGGCCACGAGGTGCATTTCATCTCCTATTCGCAGCCCATCCGGCTGACGAAGGCCCACCCGAACATCCACTTTCACGAGGTGGAGGTCTCGCGGTATCCGCTGTTCGAGTATCCGCCGTACGACTTGGCGCTGGCTACGCGCATGGCGGAAGTCGCCGAGATTTACGATCTCGACCTGCTGCATGTGCACTACGCAATCCCCCATTCCGTCAGCGCGATGCTGGCGCGACAGATGCTGAGCTGCGATCACGCGCGCCCTCGTCGCAGGCTGCCCTACGTGACGACCTTGCATGGCACCGACATCACGCTGGTTGGGTCCGACCCGTCGTATCTGCCCATCACACGTTTTTCCATCGATCAGAGCGACGGCGTCACCGCGATCTCCGAATATCTGAAGCGGCGAACCCTGGAGGTATTTGCGGTGCAGACGCCAATCGCAGTGATTCCCAACTTCGTCAACTGCGATCTCTACCACCGCACTTCGGAATTGCTGGAACACCGCTCCCAGTACGCCAGCGCCGACGAGAGGATACTGGTGCACCTGTCGAACTTTCGTCCCGTAAAGCGACTGGGCGACGTCATCGAGATCTTCGATCGGGTGCAACAGAAGATTCCATCGCGATTGCTGCTGATTGGCGATGGTCCGGAGCGTTCGAGCGCCGAGTGGCTGGCGGTGAAGAAGGGAATTCACAATAAAGTCGAGTTCCTCGGCAAGCAGGACCGCATTAACGAGAAGCTGGCGGTCGCCGACGTCATGCTGCTGCCAAGTGAGTTGGAGTCCTTCGGACTCGCGGCCCTGGAGGCGATGGCCTGTGAAGTCGTGCCGATCGCCACCAAGGAAGGGGGACTTCCGGAAGTTGTCGACCACGGGAAGACCGGATTTCTGGCGGCGGTGGGCGGTGTTGAAACGATGGCGAATTATGCGATTGAAATTTTGTCGGACGAAAACAAGCTGAGAGAAATGGGTGAGCGAGCGCGCGCGAGTGCCCAGGCGCGATTCTGCGCCAGCAAGATCATTCCCATGTACGAAAGGTTCTATCGCGAGGTACTGGACCGCTCCTCGTAAATCGCGCCGGCCACCGAACCGCCCATTTCTTCGGCCTCCAGCACCGGAAGTACCAGCCGCACCAGGGTTCCGCGGCCGGGCTGGCTCTCTACAGTGATTTCCGCCGCGTCGCCGTACACGACTTGGAGGCGCTCCGTAACGTTCACCATTCCAATGCCGGTCCCTGACGAAGGGCTGGCGCCCGAGACGGACATCCCGACTCCATCGTCTTCCACCTCGATGACCACGCGGTGGTCGGCGCAGCGGCTGCGAAGGTAGATGCTTCCCCCGTCAACCCTGGAGGAAAAGCCGTGCTTGACCGCATTCTCCACCAGCGGTTGCAGGATCATACTGGGCACGAGAAGGTCGAGCGAGGCAGGCTCGAGTTCCTTGACCACCTTCAGCTTGTCACGCCCAAAGCGCGCGACTTCGATATCGAGATAATCATCCAGGAACTCCAACTCCTCGCGCAGGGGGACGAACGAGTCTCCCTTGCGTAGCAACCGCCGCAGAATGTTGCCCAGCTTCACGATCATTTCGCGCGCGGAATCCGGGTCGCGGCGCACCAGCGAAGCCACCGAATTCAGCGTGTTGAACAAGAAGTGGGGATTGATCTGGCTTTGCAGCGCTTCCATGCGCGCCTGCAACAGCAATCTCTCCTGCTGTTCCAGCTTCATCTCGATGCGCACGTTGTTCAGCACCTTTAAGGCGATTGCGACTGCCATTACGGTGCCCGCGTAGATCGCCAGGTTGATCGGCCAGGTATTCGCATCGAGCGCAAAGATGCGCTTGGGAAAGGCGCGATGCAGTTGTATACGGATGAACTCCAGACCCAGGATGAGGAAGAAGAACGAGGTCTGCCAATCGATGAAGGACTTGCGGATGCTGCGTCGAATCCAGTGATAGATGCTGAGGTCGAAAAGCGGCGAAAACGACCAGATCGCCTCGCGATCGGGGCCGAGATGGCGCAGCACGCCAGCCAGGAATCCTGCCAGGACGTTCATCGGCAACGTAAGCCACTCGCCCAGAAACAGCGCCGGCAGCGAAACCAGAATGCCTCCCGCGGTGCCAGCCAAACGGCCGCCGATTACGCCCATCAGGATCGCACCCTCGAAAGCGATGTCAGCAGCCTGGAAGTTGTGTACCCAACCACGCACCAGCACGCCCAGCGCGATAGGAGTGCCGACGATGAAGACAATCTCGATCTTCTCGCTGAGCGTGCGTTCCTCGCGAAACAGCAGTACGCGAAAGCGGCGCGCACGTACCAGGACGCTGCTGATTGCCGCGGCGACGCCGAGGCGGATCAGCACAGTAACGAGAATGAGGCGGTGGTCCATCGTCAGTAGTCAGTTGTCAGTTGCCAGTAGTCAGTACCGAATCAGGCCCCGCAGTTGCAGAGCCACCATAGCCCTTCGGTCGGACTTTGCTTCTTTCTCACCATCGGCACTATGCTAGCGCGCTGGCGGCCTGAAGCAGAGCCTGTTCCGCGCTGGTGCTGTCGGGCGCGGCGCCCTGCGCCATGTCACGATTGCCGCCGCCGCGCGTGCCGAGCTGCTGCACAGTTTGCTTCATTAAAGCGCCCATGTCATTCGCGAGCCCCGGCGTTTGCCCGAACACCAGTGACGGCTGCGAACCTCCACAACTCAGCAGCGCGACCGCTTTGCCGTTCCGGGTGAGTTTCTGTGCCAGCATCTTAAGGAAGCCGAGATCGCGATCGGGAAAGAACTGCACTACCAGTTTGTACTCGCTACGGTCTGCCGCCACTTGCAGCATGTGTTCGGCTTGAAGGTCCGCGACCTCTTCCAGCAGCCGATGCTGCGCTTTTTGAGCTGACTTGATCTCGTCGAGAGACTTGCGCACCTGCTGGGGAACTTCCCAGATGTGAGTCGAAAACACGGCGGCAGCCTCGGTGAGAGTCTCAAAATCGTGGCGCGCAGTGCGAACAGCGCGCAGGCCGCACACGAACTCGACGCGAACGCCCTGCTTAACCTTCTCAGTCTTGCGCAGCAGGATCGCGCCAATCTGTCCGGTACTGCGCACGTGGGTGCCGCCGCAGGCGTTTAGATCGAAGTCGCGCACCTCGATCAGGCGAAGCTGTTCGCGTTCTGTAGGAGGTATCTTGCGCACGCCCATGGCTCGCGCCTCGTCTGGAGTGGCGAAGCGAATCTCAACCGGACGATCCTCGGTGATCACTTCGTTGGCCAGCTTCTCGGCCGATTCCAATTGCTTCGCCGTGACTGCGACGCCGGCGAGATCGATGGTGCAGCTCTCGTCGCCCATGTGGAACGAAACGGTAAGGAATCCGTAAAGCTTTTCGAAAGCGGCGGAGAGTACGTGTTGACCGGAGTGCTGCTGCATGTGATCGCGACGGCGTTCGGCGTCGACGGTGCCGCGCACGAGTGTGCCAGGATGCAGAGCGTCTGCGCCAGCCTCAACCATATGTAGCACGTCTTCGGTCTGCTCGTTTTCGGCGACCTCCTTCACCCGAATTCGCTGGAGGTCGCCGGCGCCTGGCAACTCCAGCCAGCCGGTGTCGAAGACCTGTCCGCCACTGGTCGGATAGAACGCCGAACGGTCGAGGGTGACCGCGATGTTTCCGGCTTCGCGGCTGATGGCGACCACGCGAGCTTCGAATTCAGTGAGAAAGGAGTCGGTGTAGTAGAGGCGATCAATCAAGATGATTACTCCACTCAGCAACAACACTGAACTCCATGGCCAATGCAGCCGCCCGAGCAATGTCGTAAAGATACTTCTTCGACTCAAGCTGCATAGATGAGGGTCCGGGTGGATTCAACTGCTTGACGGAAATAGGGGTTATGAATCGCTGAGGCAACCACCAGATCCACCGGGCGCTGAAACAACGCCTGCAGGTCCTCGAGTAAGCCGAAGTAGGCATCGGCATATTGATCGACGCCGAGCTCCTGGAATGTGACCAGGAAGTCCAAGTCGCTGCGCGTGGGGTCGAAGCCGATTCCCGCTGCGGAGCCGAACAGTTCGATACGCCGCACCCGGCGGTGGTGGCAGATGCGCTCCAGGTCCTCGCGCTTTTCTTCAATCAAACGGTTCACGCTTCGATCTCCTCACCCAATCTTAGCTCCGGCAGCACGGCTTGTCGTGTGCTCAAGACATGTCCTTCAGGTACCTGTCTTCGCTAAGTACGTTGCAGTGCCAGAACCCTTGAACGATGCCGTTGCTGGTCATTGATCCCCGCTTAGGCCAGCGCCAAATCTTTGGCCTTTTGCACGTGCGGAAACAAACGGATTTTCGGCCGCTTCGCTTTCTGCGCTTGCCACAGGTCATACTGCATCTGCATCTTAAGCCAGAACTCAGGCGAGGTGTTGAGCGCCGCCGACAGCCTCAGCGACATCGAGGCCGACACTCCGGCATGCCCGTTCAGAATTCGGGACAGGTGTGCGCGGGTCACGCCCAGACGCGTGGCCGCCTCCGCAACGCTTATCCCGCCCAAGTAGTCCCTCAATACCTCTCCCGGATGCGCTGGATTGAAAATCATGGCGTCCCTCCTAGTGATAGTCCTGGTAATCTACGAGCACCGCGTCTTCGCCCTCAAAGACAAAGGTCAGCCGCCAATTGCCGCTGACGTTGACCGACCAGTGCCCCACAAGGTTCCCCTTTAATGGATGCAGGCCGTTACCTGGCGCGTTCATGTCTTCAGGCCGGCTCGCCACGTCCAACGCGGTCAGCAGCCGTCGCAGCCGCTGGGCATGCTTTGGCTGGATGCCAGCCTTCGAGCCACTCTCGGCGAATCGTCTTAATCCCTTGTGCCGATAGTTCTTGATCACTATGTATAGCGTATAGCGACACTATACTAACGTCAAGAAGCAGGGTGGCTTACCTCTGGTTCCGTGATCGAGATTTCACGGGCGTCCCCGGGGCCTGTTGCGAAACTCCCCATATCGTATAAGATTCTTGCCGCACGAACTTACTTCCACGAGAGGAGAACTATGAAGACCATTCTACGGGTAGCGTTTTTTGTGGTACTGGGCGGACTGTGCTGGATGCCGCTGGCTGCGCAGGACTCGGCTATGTCCGCAAAGCCTAAAGCGGCCAAACCGAAAGCGCAGATGGCCATGCCCATGCCCAAGCCCGCGCCGGAAATGACGAAGATGATCAAGATGATGGCGGGGAGCTGGACGGTGACCGAGAAGCACGATCCCAATCCAATGATGCCCAACGGCGGCACAGGCAAGGGCACGGCTGTACTGACGCCCGGGCCGGGCAACATGTCGTTGATGGAGAAGTATCACACCAGCGGAGCCATGGGCAGCAGCTTCAACGGATTCGGAACGTTCTGGTGGGACCCCAAGGCGCAAGTGTACCGGGGCGTTTGGTGCGATAACATGTCGCCGAATGGCTGCGATGATAGCGGCACCACCAAGTGGGACGGAGACAAGCTGGTTGGCATGATGGAGAGCGAGATGGACGGGAAGAAAATGACGACCCGGTTCACCTATTCCGACTTCAAGCCCGATTCGTTCGTCATGACCATGGAAATGGGCCCGGATGCCAGCAAGATGCAGAAGGCGATGACCATCACGTACACCAAAGCCGGCATGGCAGAGAAGAAAATGTAGCAGGCCCCGGAAAGGGAATTCAGGGCCGCAGTCCGGCGGGCTTTGAACCCAACTGAGGGTACTTCTAGGGAACCTCGAATCAACATTCTGTATCTCCGGGGCTGAAGCCCCGGAGCATTTACAACAGCTTAGACGCCGGCCTGAAGGCCGGCACTACCCGAACATCGACCTGTTCGGAGTTTTCTTAGCGGCTCGGCGGTGGCTGCGGTGCGGGCGCAGGTTTCTGCTGCATCGGGGCCGACCTCGTGGGCGCCGGTCGCGAGCCCTCCAATACCGACCCGCTACGGTTCGCATGACGCGTGGCGAACACCGAAAGCGTGATGGACGTGACCATGAACATGATAGTCGCCCAGGTCGTGGCTTTCGAGAGCACAGTTGCGGCGGTGCGAGTACCGAAGGCAGTCTGGCTGCCCATGCCTCCAAAGGCGGCGGCAATATCGGCGCTCTGCCCGCTTTGCAGCAGCACCACAATGATGAGGAACAGACAAACGACGATGTGAATGACGGTAATCAGGACAACCATGGAGCTCTCAATCCTCGCATCCGGCGGCCGCGCAAGTTACGCGGAACTGCGCCAGCATCGGCAATATCGTAACTCTTTACGTCGCTTATAACTTGGGTGAGGCATGGTGCGGAAGGGGGGACTTGAACCCCCATGCCTTTCGGCGCCACCCCCTCAAGATGGTGTGTCTGCCAATTTCACCACTTCCGCACACCCGACCGGATGCGGCCTGCATCGCGGGTTCCAAGCAGAAACGTAGAGGCAATTAAGTATAGCAAATGGCGCCGCCGGGGAAGGCACCCATTCAATGATAAGCCGTTAGCTTCGAACAGTTCGCAATCGTCGCAGTCGTCGCGTTCCTGCTCAAACCAAAGCATGTAAACCGTGTTGCTCATGCTGCCGGCCTCGGCCTTTCTCTGCCTCAATGATCTTACCAATTCATCCAAGCTCCAAGCGTGATCAGTCAAGCCTGCCTCTGTTGACGCGGACTACGCAAAGTCTTGCGCTGTGGTGGACCACAGGTAGTATATTAGTAGTATGAAGGAGAAGACTTCCATAACACTCTCCAGCGATGTACTTGCAAAGCTCGATCATCTGGCGGGAACGAAGTACTCTCGTTCCGCGCTGATCGAACGGGTGCTTCGCAAATATTTTCGTGAACGCACGCGAGCAGCTCTGCACGCGCGCGACTTACAACGAATTAATCAGGCGGCTGATGAACTGAGCTCGGAAGCTGCAGACGTGCTTGAGTACCAGGCGCCAATAGACTGGTCTTCCGATTGATCGTTGCAGGTGAGGGACAGTGAGACGAGGCGACCTGTATCGCGTCTATAAGCCGGGCGGTCACGATCCTAAACAGTATCGGACATTTGTAGTGGTAAGCCGTCAAGCACTTATCGACTCGAAATTCCCGACCGTAGTCTGTGCTCCGGTGTTTAGCAAGGGCCAGGGTCTGTCCACTCAGGTGCCTGTCAATACGAGCGAAGGGCTGAAACACGCGAGCTGGATAATGTGCGACAACCTTTCGAGTGTGCGCAAAGCTGATCTCACGCATTACATTGGATCGCTTTCCCGGACAAAGGCCGGCGAATTGAACCGGGCCATAAAGATGGCGCTTGATCTCTTCTGACGAGTCAATGGCTGCGGCCACTGGAACTCATAACTTCTTCAATACTTCACAATCCTGGTGAAACTCGCGGGATCCAGGCTGGCGCCGCCGACTAGCGCGCCGTCAATTTCAATCTCCGACATGAGCGCTGTGGCGTTATCCGGCTTCACGCTGCCGCCGTAAAGAATCCGCAAACCGTGGGCGAAGTCTTTGCCGAACGCCTTCTCCGCCTCGTGGCGGATCACCATGTGCGCGTCGGCGGCCATCTGAGGCGTTGCCGTCTTGCCCGTTCCGATGGCCCACACGGGTTCATAGGCGACTGCGAGCTTCGCCGCTTTTCTTCCCGAGATGCCGTTGAAGGCGCGAGTGCACTGGCGGCGCAGCACGTCTTCAGTCAGGCCAGCTTCGCGCTCTTCCAGGACCTCGCCGACGCACACGATGGGTGTCAGCCCATTCTCCAGTGCGATCTCGAGTTTGCGGTTGACCGTGTCGTCGGTCTCGTTGAAGTACTGCCGGCGCTCCGAGTGTCCGATGATTACGTGCGTGACTTCGATCGCGGTCAGCATTCCGGGAGAGACTTCGCCGGTGAAGGCCCCCTCTTTCGCCCAGTGCATGTTTTGCGCGCCGACGGCGACGTTCGATCCGCGCGCCGCTTCCACGGCGGCATGCAGGTCAACGAACGGTGGGCAGACGACGATTTCGTCACGTGTGTGGCCGGCGACCATGGGCAGGAATTCGGCGAAGAATGTGGTGGTCTGTTCCGGCGTTTTATACATCTTCCAGTTGGCGGCGATGAGTTTCTTACGTGTCATGGATTTAAGTCCATTCTCAGAGATGAGCTGGCGGCAAGGGCGCGAGCGGCATGGGTGTATTGGGTGAATGTTTCGGAATCGAAGAGCACGAACCGCACTTCGCGAACGTGGGTGGCGTTTTCGAGCGCCTTGGCGGCGCTGGTAATGGCGACTTCCGACGCCTGGTCAACCGGATATCCGTATGCCCCGGTCGAAATGGCGGGGAAGGCGATGGATGCGAGCTGCAGCTCATCGGCAACGCGAATTGACTCGCGATGGCAACTGGCAAGCGTTTCTGGCTCACCCTGCCCGCCGCCGCTCCAGACCGGACCGACGGTGTGGATGACGTAGCGCGCCGCCAGGTGTCCCGCGGGAGTTGCGACTGCTTGTCCGGCGGGAAGACGGCCGATGCGCCCTACAATCTCCCAGCAAGCCTCGAGGATCGCCGGCCCTCCTGCGCGATGGATGGCGCCATCCACACCGCCGCCTCCTAGCAGGGAAGAGTTGGCGGCGTTCACGATGGCGTCAGTCTCCTGGCGAGTGATGTCGCCAGGACCGAAGATTACTAGAACGCGGTCCCCCATCGTTACCCGCAGAGCCTGAGGGCTGGCATGCATGTCGTTACTTGTTGCTCAACGCTTCCACGCCGGGCAACTTCTTGCCCTCCAGGAATTCCAGAGACGCGCCGCCGCCGGTCGAGATGTGCGTGATTTTATCGGCCACGCCGGCTGCTTTGACTGCAGCCACGCTGTCGCCGCCGCCGACGATGGAAACTGCCGCGCCATTGTCGGCCACGGCGTACGCGATCTTCTTCGTTCCTTTGGCGAAGGCTTCGATCTCGAACACGCCCATGGGGCCGTTCCACACGATGGTGCGGGCGAGGCTGATCTCGGTGGAGAACAGCTCCACCGTTTCCGGTCCGATGTCGAGCGCCATCATGTCGGCGGGAATCGGCTTGCCAACGCCAATGTTCTGAATGCGCGCGCTGGCGTCCATTCGGTCGGCGACCACGTGGTCCACCGGCAGCAGGAATTTCACATGATGTGTTTTGGCGTCGGCGAGAATCTGCGCCGCCAACCCCACTTTGTCAGCCTCCAGCAGCGACTTGCCAATCTCGTGTCCCTGCGCCTTGAGGAAGGTGTAGGCCATGCCTCCTCCGACGATGAGCGTGTCCACCTTGGTCATCAGGTGGGTGATGACGCCGATTTTGTCGCTCACCTTGGCTCCGCCGAGAATCGCGACGAAGGGCTTTTGCGGATGAGACAAGGCCTTGCCCAGGTATTCGAGCTCTTTTTCCATCAGCAATCCGGCGGCTTTCTTCTCCACAAAGTGGGTGATGCCTTCGGTGGAAGCGTGAGCGCGATGCGCCGAGCCGAAAGCGTCGTTCACGTAGAAGTCGCACAGCTTTCCCAGCCGCCGGGAGAATTCCGGATTGTTGGCTTCCTCTTCTGGGTGAAAGCGCAAATTCTCCAGCATCAAGGATTGCCCGCGCTCCAGTTTCTCCGCCATTTCCTCCGCCTGCACGCCAATACAGTCGGGAGAGAAGCCGACGTTTTCGCCGCGCCGCATTACCTCGTCGATCAGAATGCGCAGCCGCTCGGCCACCGGCTTCAGGCTCATCTTGGGATTCGGCTTGCCTTTGGGACGCCCAAGATGCGAGGCCAGGATCAGCCGGGCGCCGTGCCGCAGCGCGTATTCGATCGTGGGCAGCGTCTCGCGGATGCGGGTATCGTCCATGACGCGGCCATCGTCGAGCGGGACATTGAAGTCAACCCGCATGAAAACGCGCTTATTGTTCAGCGGAAGATCGCGAATGGATAATTTCGACATGGAATTAAAACCCTTGCTGTCAGCTCTCAGCTATCAGCCGTCCCCTACAACACGACAGGTGATACGAACCCGAAATTGCAGCTTCCTATCGAGATCATAGAAGCTACTAAGAGCCGCTGTAACTGACAAATTCCAACCGATTGTTTAGCTGATGGCTGACAGCTGACAGCCGATAGCTAGTTCCCGCTCTTACAGCCCCTTCTGTCCGAGGTAATGAATCAGGTCGCGGACTCGGCAGGAGTAGCCCCACTCGTTGTCATACCACGAGATTACCTTTACGCAATTGCCGGCCACCACGCGGGTCATGGGCGCGTCCACGATCGAGGAGCGATCGTCGCCCCGATAATCGATCGAGACCAGTTCGGCAGTCTCGTATCCCAGGTAGCCCTTCAGCGGCCCCGCTTCGGACGCGGCCTTCAGCGCGTTGTTCACCTCTTCCACGCTGGTCTTCTTCTCCACGAACACCACCAGGTCAACCACCGAGACATTAGGCGTCGGCACGCGCATGGCGAAGCCGTCGAGTTTGCCCTTCAAATCAGGGATCGCCAGATAGACCGCCTTGGCGGCGCCGGTCGAGGTCGGAATCATGGACAGCGCGGCCGCCCGAGCGCGGCGCAGGTCCTTGTGCGGAAAGTCGAGGAGGACCTGATCGTTGGTGTAGGAGTGGATCGTGGTCATGGTGCCGCACACGATTTTGAAGTTATCGTTGATGACCTTGGCAATGGGCGCCAGGCAATTCGTGGTGCAGGATGCGTTGGAAATCACGTGGTGCTTTGCCGGGTCGTACTTGTCTTCGTTGACGCCCAACACGATGGTGATGTCTTCATTGCTTGCCGGCGCCGTGATGATGACCTTCTTCACCGGCCCACGCAGGTGTTGCTTGGCGAGCTCCGCCTTGGTGAACTTGCCGGTGGACTCGATGACCACCTGCGCCCCCACCGACGCCCAATCGAGCTTGGATGGATCCCTTTCGGCAAAGACGCGGATGCTCTTGCCGTCCACGCTGATGGAGTCGGCTGTAGCGGAGATCTCGTTTTTCAAGTTGCCGAGGATGGAGTCGTACTTCAGAAGGTGCGCCAGCGTCTTGGGGTCGGTGAGGTCGTTGACCGCAACGAATTCCAAATTCTTGTCGGTGAGCGCAGTCCGCAGAATGTTGCGGCCGATGCGCCCGAAGCCATTGATACCTACTTTGATTGCCATTTCGCCTCGTTAAAAGTTCGTGTGAGATTGAATCCAATTATCCTGAACTGCGCCCTAGCTACGAGCAATAATGAACTGAAACCAAAGCCTAGCATCCGGAGTGGGGCGAGGCAATGGCCTATATCACCGTACCTCTGGCAGCGGCCTCCAGGGTGGCGCAGACGGGCAGCCGATTGCTCCCAGCTAGGCAGGCGTGTTACAAGTGCAACATGCGCAGATGGATGCGCGACCGCGGCAAGCGGCGCAAATCGCCAGACGACAAGCCAGGGCAGGAGAATCCCGCCCCGCTGCAACCCAAATTCCCCGATCCCACGGCTGCTGAGGCCGACGCAGACAGGCAGCCCGATTTCGCAGCACAGCCCGAAACTCAAGCGGAACCCCATATTACGTCGAACGAGCCGCAGCCAACCGGCCCGGCGGGTGCAGGCGAAGAACCTTCCCAGCAGCAGCGGCGTGACCGCAACCGCCGCCGCGGACGACGCGGCCGTGGTGGCCGCCCACAGCAGGCCGTGCAGGCCACTGCCCTGCCTGGCCCGGGTGGTCCGACCGGAGAAGCGGGAGAGGCCGAGGAACCGACAGAGGCTGGAGAACCCGCGGCAGTTGCTCCCGCAGCGCCTCGTCCGCCAGCGCCTCACGAGACCAAGAAATCGAAGGGCGCGGTAGTGCTGTCGATCGGACTGCCGGGATCCGGCAAGAGCACCTGGTTTAAGCGTCACAACATTCTCCCGCTGTCCAGCGACATGGTGCGGATTCTACTGTTCGACGACGTCACCGAGCAGCGTTTCCAGGACCTGGTGTTCTCGACCTTGCGCTCCATGCTGCGCGCGCGGCTACTGGCCCGGCGTCCTTGGAACTACGTGGACGCCACCAATTTGTCGGCGCACGAGCGTCGCAGTTGGGTGAAGCTGGCGCATGACTTCGGCTACGAGGCGCATGCGGTGTTCTTCGATGTGCCGCCGGAAGTCTGTATCGAACGCAATCGGCGCCGCGATCGCAACGTGCCGGAAGACGTTATGCAGCGCATGGCGGCCAAGCTGCGTCCGCCGAAGTTTGAAGAGGGCTTCGCCAAGATCACGGTTGTGCGATTGAGAAAGAAGGACGGCCAAGGCGGTACCGCCGAGGAGCCTCAGGCAGTGTCGGAAACCCAACCCGACGAAGCCGAGCCACCGAACGTGGCGGATGCCGAATACTAATTCGTCACAGATATCGAAAGAAGGGAAGAGCGGCCTATAGACCGCTTTTTTCTTGCAGGGCAAAAACACCTCTGCGCCAGCCAGATCCCCCAATTCCCGCCACAGAATCGTAACAATTCCTGTGTTACCATCGCCGCGAGCAGTCGGGTAACGTCGTCTCCCGGGAGGAATCTAATCATGCAAACGAAGGTGGATACATTGATGCAAGCGGGCTGGGCAGCGCTGATAGCGCTGGGCATACGAGTGCTGGAAGCCCTTGCGCTGTGGATTGTCGGTCGCTGGCTGATCGGTTTTGCCTTGCGTTTGATCGGCCGCGGCATGACCCGTCAGAAAGTCGATCCTACGCTGATCCGCTATATCCAGAATGCGGTCGGCGCCATCCTCAACATTGTATTAGTCATCGCCATTCTCGGCTTCTTCGGCGTCCAGACGACCAGCCTGGCAGCCCTCATCGCAGCCGCCGGTGTGGCCATCGGCCTGGCGTGGAGCGGCCTGCTCTCGAACTTTGCTTCGGGAGTTTTTCTAGTGATCCTGCAGCCGATGAAGGTTGGAGATTTTGTGACGGCCGGCGGAGTAACAGGCACGGTGCACGAAGTTGGGTTGTTCGCCAGTTCTATTGACACGCTGGACAACGTCCGCAACATCATCGGCAATGCGAAGATCTTCGGCGACGTCATCCAGAACTTCTCCACCAACGCATACCGCAGGGTTGACCTGACCGCCCAGCTGGCGCACGGGGTCGATGTACACGCGGCGATGGCGCTGCTCAAGACGGCCTTGGGCGGCATTCCAAATGTCCTGGCCGATCCGGCTCCCGACGTCGAGATCTTGACCTTCAACCTGGCGGGGCCTGTACTCGCGGTTCGACCCTACTGCAACAACAAAAACTATTGGCAGGTATATTTCGATACCAACAAGCTAATTAGGGATTCGTTCACCACCGCCGGTTTCGCAGTGCCGGAGCAGCACTACATGGTGCGTACGGCCGCCGCCGGAGTTGCCGCGGCGCATTCGGCTTGATCGCGAGGTCGGCCGTAGACGGAAGAGCGCCAGGACGCCGCTTTTCCTAGACTGTGTGAGAACCTCTGCCGCCCCTAAAGGGGCTCGGATCTATTTTCCACCTTACCCAGCACTCCGCCTGCGGCTCCGTGCTGAGCTAGACTATTCCGCGCCTGACGGCGCTGGATTTGCGTCACATGGACGTTATTGGCAAATGCCACAGTTGGTTCTCACACAGACTCTTCCGCCCCAGTGTACGTTTAGGTGCGCCCGCTTACGCAAGGTAGCTGGCAGGAGCGGATAAAGTTGCATTGCCGCTCGATCCAGCACACAATAGAAACATCAGTGTTTCGTCGCATGAAAGTGGGGGCGAGCAAAGGGGATATATGGGACTACGTTGGATTCTAACTGGGCTGCTACTGCTGGTGACGGGAATAGTTGGTGCACAGGTGAGCGGACGCGCAGTTGCCGGTCCGGCGGGAGTCACAAACGCAACCGCATCAGCCGCGGTAAAAAACTCGCCGTTCTCAGCCGACGTGGTTACCCAGTACGATCGCACTCTGGACAACGGCGGCCATATCCGTCGCGAAACGGGCGGCAAGATCTTCCGCGACAGCCAAGGCCGGATGCGCACCGACACCGAGACGCTGCCCGCTCAACCAGGTGCTGAAAAATTTGAACATATCACGATTAATGACCCCGTTCAGAAGGTGATCGTCAACCTCAACCCCAAGATGAAGACGGCGACGATTTTCCACTTTGGACAGGGAGTCGGGCCGACGGCGGTCGGGATGGGCAATGTTGCGGGCGCACCCGTGAACCTTGCTCCTGTGCCACCAGGGCCAAACTCAGCACAACGGAATGCAACGCCGGGGGCAGCTACCACTTCGAAGATGGGAGCGAAGCTCAACACCACGCCGGTCGATACCAAGACCGAAGCCCTCGGGAGCAAGTACATCGAAGGCGTTAACGCTACGGGTACCCGGACGACGCGGATCATCGATGCCGGATCGGTGGGTAACGACAAGCCGATTGTCTCCGTGAGCGAGACGTGGTTTTCTCCGGAGTTAAAGATGACGGTATTAACCGAAACCGATGATGGCCAGTCGGGCCATACTACGATGAAGCTGATCAATATTGTTCGCACAGAGCCGATGGCACAGTTATTTCAAGTTCCATCGGACTACACGGTGAAGGACAGCAACCCGACAACGGCGAGCGCGAAACATTAAGGAGCAGGCGGCAAACTGGATGGCTGAATTGGATTTTTCTCCCCCTGAGGGATTGACTGTACCGTTGTGGCGCTCTCTCCTGCTCAACGTTCTTGACCGGCTTTCGCCCGAGCGCCTGCCGCCGCTTCAGCTCACCTCCAAACCTGTGGATGTGGGAATCTTGGTGGGCGACCTGGTCGATCTGCCTTGGTATCGGACGGTCTTCACCAATCTGGGCGACGTGATTTCACCGGAAACGCTGCCCCCGCTGGAACTCGAATCCCGGCCAGTGGATGTCGGCGAGCTCCTGGGGGATGAGTTGAGCCGGGGATGGTGGGACACGCTGCTGGCCAGCCTTCGTGACCGGCTTGCGCCCGAGAAGCTTCCGCCCCTGAATCTCACCTCCCAGCCGGTGGCGGTTTTCGGAGCGGAGTCAAGTCTTCAGATTCTGGACTGGTCCACGCTGATCAGCGCTCCAAAAGTTTTCCTGCAAGACGCGCCCAGGGAAGAAGTCCTGATATCGAGGATTGAAGAAGCCGAGCAGCCTGCCGTCCAAGAGGCCCCCAAGGATCCCGTGCTCTGGGCGGTTCGTATGCAGTTGGCTCGCGACCTGGGCCGGACCCGCTTCCGGCGAAGAATCTGGATTGGACTGGCGGCTGCGGAAGCGGTTTTCCTGGTCGTGGCCATGTTCAAGTTTGTGCAATAGAGAAAACTGGAACGACGGAACGCGGGTCGGGCGAGCGCGGAGTCTAAGAGCCTGCTTTTCTGTCTGTCATCCTGAAGCGAGCGCAGCGAGTCGAAGGACCCCTATCCCTGCGAGAAATCACTGTGTGACCGCCCGGCAGAACAAGTCTGAGATTGCTGGCGGCCATAGGGGCCCCTCGGCTCCTCGCTGCGTTCGTCGCTTGGGACGACACCCCTAAAAAGCTACGCGCGGTCATAAATAATGCAGGCTATTTCCCCGGATTCACTTGCGGTGTAGGATGGTTGCGATTCCGACTTGGACGAACGGCCCGAGCGGTAAGCGAACTCTTGCAAGCTGAAGGGCGGCCCTGTGAATCTCAAAACCAGTACACGAGTGGTGAATGGCATTGTCATAGTGGACATCATCGGCCAGCTACGGCTGGGCGAGGGAACCAATGTGGTTCGTGACCTGGTTCGCGATCTGATGGGCAAAAGCTACAAGAACATATTGCTGAACCTCGCCGATGTGCGCCACATCGACAGCGCAGGCGTGGGTGAGTTGATGAGTTGCTACACCTCAGTCCGCAATCAGGGCGGCCAGTTCAAGCTGATGAATCTCAGCAAGAATGTCCACAATCTGCTGCAGATCACCAAGCTTTACACCGTGTTCGACGTCGAGGAAGACGAGGGCAAGGCGATCCAATCTTTCCAGTCGACGTGATCCGCCTGACGGTGACGAAACGGCTTGAGTGGGGCACCCGGCTCGGAATACTGTCACCCGGAATTTCTGTACCAGTGGGCAATCACGCCTTGCTTTTCTTGCTTGGCGACAGAGACTGAAGAATCCCCGCGCCATTGGGACTACCCCAGCCACTGCACGCGTCCCATCCTGGACCAGCTTTGTAGTCACCGTTATTACCAGAGGTGATGTCGTGGAAAGTTCCCGTCGCGAGGGCAACGCTCTGGTACAGATTTGGATTGAGGTAACCCCCCGGCTTGCCGGCTTTCTGATTCAGCAGAGCAACCAAGCCGGCCCATAAGGGTGCAACAGCGCTGGTTCCGCCCACCACGAATTTCGAGCCGTCGGCCTGCACTTGATAGCCGGTCTGAGGATCGGCGTCGCCTGCAACATCGGGCACGCCACGTCCCTTAATACCGCCCGGATTAGCAGACTTCGGAACTTTGGCGTTTGCCTGCCAGGAGGGAAGCGGGAAGGTTGCGCTCACTCCGCCGCCAGTCGCACCGTCGTTGGGAAGATCGTTCCACACAACTTCGCTGCCAATCGCGCCGCCGCTGATGTCGAGGCTCGTGCCTCCGCACGCCAGGCTGTATGGGCTGGACGCCGGAAAGTCCACCTGGTCCGAGCCGTCGGTTGAGCCGTCGGTTGAGCCGTTATCGCCACAGGCCACGCACACCGTTACCCCCACAGCCGCCGCTGACTGCAATGCCGTGTTGTAGTTCTGCAGCGATTGCGCCGTCCAACCCGACTCCGGCCCACCCCAACTAATGGAGATGACAGAAGGCTTGTGGGTTTTGTCCATCGCCGCCTTGTTGATCGCGTCCAAAAATCCGGCGTCGGTATTGGGGGCGAAGTAAACTACGATCTTCGCGCCGGGAGCGACCGCGCCTGCGACCTCAATGTCGAGCATGACTTCGGTGTCGGGTCCGTTGGTGTCTCCCGTGGGCTTGTTCTTAGCGCCGTCGACGGAAACGGCCGAGACGGACGGCGCAGGCGAAATCTTCAGCGACTTGAAATAGGTTTTCAGATCGGCGCTCTTGTACCCGCCGCCAAGCTCGATGATGGCAATCGTCTGCCCCTTACCGTTCACGCCGGTTGGGAAGTTGTAGGCTTGCGCGACTTGCAGAGCTGTATAGGAGGTCGAGGCGGCCGCTACAGCCGCGCTCGCGTTCGCCGCTATGCGAAAGTGCGGCTGAACGTGAGGGCGATTGTCGAGCCCGTGCACGCCTACAATGATGCCGCTGAGTTCGCTAGGAATGTTGACCGAACCGGTGCGCCCGCGATAGCTTCCGCCCTTGTATTGATACTTCTCCATCTGCACCTGAAACGCTTTCGCAAACGCAGTGCTGGTTCCCGTCAGGGTAAGGGTGCGGGAGGGGAGGCTTACCTGGCCCACCTTCAATCGGTGGGCGCGAGCGAACGCCGCGACTGCCTTCACGTCCTTGGGGTCGGCGCCATAGCGGGCGGCGTATTGATCGCGGGAGACGCGCCCACCACTCGCCACCAAATCATCCGCCGACGCTTGTTTGCCACGGGGCGGCCGCTCTCGCAAGACCACGGTCACTTGCACTGGCTCTTTGGGATTGAGAACGCCGCTTTTCGTAGCGCCTCGCATCGGCTTGCGTTCGCTTCCCGGCAGTTTGACGTACGTGTCGAATGCCATCTGTACCTCCAGGACATCGCGGGCGCCAGCGGGCAGGATGATCGCTGGCGGCCACATCTGATTTGAATGCCATTCTAACCGGAATTTCCTTCCCGTTCTCGACGGCACCGCGCTATATTTCGAAGTCGGACCCGCGCAGAAGCTGAAGCCCACGCTCTCGCCAAAAGCGGGCGAGAAGGGTGGGGCACCGCACAGGGGCTTCCACCAAGAAGTACACAGAGTTTTTCCGCAGCCTGTGAAGTCGTGCCCCTTCAAGTCGTAAGCCGCACGAGTGTTTCAGCAGCCTAGCCAATAAGACGTCGCTCTGCTTCCTGCTGGCAGGCTGCTTCAATTTCAAGTGCGATCTGCTGGGCGGCTTTGGCCGGGTCGGGGGCTTCCAGGATTGGCCTGCCAACGACTAGGTAGGTGGCTCCAGCGGCGATGGCATCTTTCGGTGTGACCACCCGAGCCTGATCTCCGGCAGAGGCCCCGGCCGGCCGGACTCCCGGAGTCACGAGGGCAAATCCTTCACCCAGCGCCGTCCGCAGCTCGCGAGCCTCGTGGGCAGAGGCGACCAAGCCTCCACAACCAGCCGCACGGGCCAGCGCTCCTAAGCGAAGCACTTGGCTAAGGACGTTTCCGACAATCCCCAATTCCTGAAGGTCAGCATCCGACAGGCTGGTCAACACCGTTACTGCGAGCACCATCGGCTTCGCAGAGGACTGGCTGGCTGCCTCGGCGGCGGCCTTCAGCATCTTGCTGCCCCCGGACGCGTGGACAGTGAGCATGCTTACTCCCAGCTCGGCAGCCGATCTGACCGCTGCCGCGACGGTGTTCGGGACGTCGTGATATTTCAAGTCGAGAAACACCTTCCGGCCGGAGGAGACAAGGTCGCGGACGACCTGCGGCCCCTCAGCCGTGAAGAGCTGATTACCGATCTTGTATGTGGTTGCGGCCTCGCCAATAGCTTGAACGACTTGGCGGGCTTGTGTGGCGCCCAGGACATCGAGCGCCACTATGAGCCGGTCTTTGTCTTTCATCGGCTCAAGTTTACCGCATTAAGACAGGATTACTGCGGGCCTTCGTTCTCAGCTATGATCGGGGTCTCGACGGCATCCAGCCGGACTGGATCCACGCCGTCGTGGCCCATGCCGAGCATTTCCGCCGCGCTATAGGACAGGTCTATGATCCGGTTTCTCATCACCGGTCCGCGATCATTGATGCGGACGACGACTGACCGGTCGTTTCTCAGATTTGTAACCTTGATCCAGGAACCCAGCGGCAGGGTTCGATGCGCCGCTGTAAATTGATACATGTCGTACGGTTCGCCGCTGGCAGTCTGCTTGTGCTGAAAGATGCGACCGTACCACGAAGCCTTCCCAACCTGAAACTTCCGGGTCTTAATCGGCTTCGCCGATTCCTGAATCTGTCCTGGGGCCCTTTGTTGCTTCGAATCCGGTGTGCTATTACCGGGTGCCGCGCCTAGTGCGGTGGCAAAAACCACGGTCACCGCGACCTGGCTGAGTACTCGTAACATTAAACACCTCTCATCGTTTAGGTTGGTCCTCCTGACAGCTCCTTAAGTCTATCCATCGCAAGAAGTAAGAGTCAACCCACGAAGGTGGGAGCCCTGCTTTTGTGCTTGCCATCTGCAAAATTCCGTGCTAGGGCTCGCTGGCTGAACATGAGCTTCCCTCAGAGGTAAGAATGGCGGTAAACAGACTCGACCTGCCGGGTGCGACGCGTATTGACGGTTGGCGCTTCTAGTGAGATCGGCAGGCCGCAGCCGGAGATCCGGAGTCTGGCTATATGTTAAGCTTCTTATTTGCAGTTAGTTACAGATAAAACGGAGAAATATCCAGGAGCATTCCAGTCGCAGAAGGGAGACTGATCGCTGCCGCTCCCGGCGCCTTGACTACCTCGGGGCGAGCAATTGCGGTAGAGTCGTCCGATGAGCCGGCCACCAGTCATCTTAAGCATTGCGGGTTACGATCCCAGTTCGGGAGCCGGAATCACGGCCGATATAAAAACAGCGGCTTCCCAAAACTGCTACGCCGTCACCTGCATTACCGCTTTGACCCTGCAGTCCACCCAGGGGGTATTCGGGACTCGACCGGTTGAGGCAGATTGGGTGGCGAGAACGCTCAGGGTATTGACCGACGACCTGGAAATCGCCGCCGTCCGGCTGGGCATGCTCGGCTCCGGGGAGGTCGCGGCCACGGTTGCCGACTTTCTGGCGGAGAGGAAGCTGCCGAACATCGTCCTCGACCCGGTGATCCGGTCGTCGTCGGGCACCATTTTGCTGGACGGGCCCGGGCAAGAGGTCCTCGTCAAGAGGTTGCTGCCGTTGTGCGATGTCATTACTCCAAACGTCGATGAGGCGGCGGCGCTGGCCAGGGCTGAGCCAGTTGCCACCGACTCTCCTTGGGAAGCGGTGCTTCCGCGCCTGCGGGCAATGGCGCGAAAGCTTCGCGAACTCGGCAGCCGAGCAGTGGTTATTACCGGCGGCCACCTGCCACAAGCCAACGACTACCTGCTTTACGGGGAGGCCGCGTCGGTCATGGAGGAAGTCTTCCCCGGAGTACACTTGGAGTCGCGCTCGACTCATGGGACGGGTTGCGCCTTCGCCACGGCTCTGGCCTGCCAGTTGGCGCGCGGAAACACACTGCCGGAGGCCGTCCGAGCAGCGAAGGAATATGTTCGGAAGGCTATCGCTGCCGCGTACCCGCTGGGAAGAGGCAGCGGGCCGATCAATCACGGAGTGTGAGTCGCTATTGTGTTGGGGAGCCAGCATATCGGGTAAACTTCTCAGTATCCACTGGCGATGAAACCTTACCGACTCTATTTTTGTTTCCTAGCCCTGTGCTGTATTGCGGTGCCAAGCAACGGCGTGTCCCAAGCCGCAGCAGCTCCCGTCCCCACCCGTTCGGACAACGATGCAGCTACCCGCAAGGGTTTCGACTACTTCTACAACCTTGAATACGACAAGGCGCTGCGTGAGTTCGAGGCCACCCAGCAGGTCCACCCCGACGACCCATTCGCGGTCAACCACATTCTGTCGACCGTGATTTTCAAGGAGCTGTACCGTATTGGGGCGCTGGACACCGAGGCTTATGCCGCCGACAGCTTTCTTACCAAGAAGCATCCCGAGCCGCTCGATCCCAAGGTGCATGATCGAGTCAAACAGTTAAGTGAACAGTCGCTGGTGCTATCGCAGGGCCGGCTGGACAAGAACCCCAATGACGTCGACGCTCTGTATGCGCGGGGCATAACGCGCGGGCTGCGCGCCACCTACCTGGGAATGGGCGAAAAAGCCTGGTTCGCCGCACTGCGGAGCGCCGTGAGCGCACGCCACGATCACGAGCGGGTATTGGAGTTGGATCCGAAATACGTGGACGCCAAGCTTCTGATAGGCACTGACCTCTACATCATTGGCAGTCTCAGTTGGCCGGCCAAGGTGGCCGCGTCGGTGGTAGGGATCGGCGGTAACAAGCAAAAGGGCCTGGACTACTTGCGCCAAGTGGTGGCAGGTGCACATAGTGAAGTGGCCAGCGACGGCAAGATCGTGCTGGCCCTGTTTCTTCGCCGGGAAGAGAAATATGACGAGGCCCTGAAAGTCGTCAGCGGAATGCAGTCCGATTTCCCGCGCAACTTTCTGGTGGCCTCGGAGTACGCGCACCTGATGAATGCCGCGGGACATGGGCCGGAGGCGATTGCGGCCTACCGCAAGGTTCTGGCGGGCTGTCGCAGCAATGCTTATTCGGGGTGCCGTATCGAGGTGCCGGCGTATGGATTGGGCGAAGCGCTGCGCGGGCAGCGCCAGTACCAGGAAGCCGCCGAGGCTTACGATCTGTCCTCTAGCCACGGTAACGATCCCGAGCTGCGCCAGAGGGCGACCCTCGCAGCCGGCGAAATGTATGACGTTCTGCAGGAGCGCGACGCCGCGCTGGAAAAATACCGGACGGTGATTGCCGAGGATTCCAGCTCCGGCGCGGCTGACTTGGCCCGCCGCTATATGAAGCAGGCCTACAAGAGCCCTTGACGGCCCGCTTCGGCACCGGCTTTGCAGACGCGGGAACTTCTTTCTATGCTATCCGTATTACCTGTGTAGGGAGGCTGTATGTACTGCAACTATTGCGGAAAAGCGATCCAGGACGACGCCAACCTCTGCGCTTACTGCGGTCGCCGCATGGGAGCCGTGGCCGGTCGCCGCAAGCTCATGCGTTCGCGGGCTGAACGCAAGATTGCCGGCGTGTGCGCGGGCTTTGCCGAGTACTTCGATCTCGATGTGACCGTCGTTCGCGTGGTTTGGCTGATCGTCGCTCTATTCGGTGGCGGGGGCATACTGGCCTACATCATTGCGTGGATTGTGATGCCGGAAGAGCCGGAATACGTCCCGGTTGCGCCGTCCGCGACCAACGTCCAGCCATACCAGGGCTCGTGAAGGGAACGTCGTCGGCGCGCAGGGTCATTGCCGGTAGGGGTTCCCTCGGTTTCGCTCGGGGCAAGCTCTTCGACTCCGCACGAACAAAAGGCGGTCGTTCTGAAATCATTCACCACCCTTCGGCTTCGCTCAGGGCAGGCTCCGACACGGAGGGCACGGAGTTTTGGTTTCCACGGAGTCCCCCTCCGCGATCTCCGTGCCTCCGTGGTGGATTTTCATTCCTGTGGGTGGGCCGCAGGCCCGTGTAAAGATGACGCGGGGCTTTAAGGGCTGAATGCTGACTGCTAGTTGCTAATTGCTAATTGCTTCTCCCCATGTCCACCTTCCGCAGCGGCGATGCACAGCTCTCATACGAAGTCGTCGGCGATGGTCCTGACGTCGTGCTCCTGCACCCGTTCCCGCTGAACCGCCGCTTCTGGGACTCTGTCGTTGGACAACTCAGTACGCGATACCGGCTAATTCTTCCCGACCTGCGGGCGCATGGCGACTCCGAACTCGGCGAAGGTCCGGCCACCATGCAAAAGCTCGCCGACGACCTGGCGGGGCTGTGCCGCGAAGAAAACATTCGCAAGGCCTTCTTTGTCGGCGTATCCATCGGGGGCTATCTCCTCTTCGAGTTCTGGCGCCGCCACCGCGATCAAGTTGCGGCGCTCGTGCTGGCCAATACCCGTCCTGGAGCCGAGACGCCAGAGGGTAAAGCGAACCGGTTGCAACTTGCGGACAGAGTGCTGCGCGAGGAAACGGCCAGCTTCATTGAAGAAATGCTGACGAAGTTGTTGTCGCAGACCGCCCGCACGAACCGTCCGGACATCGTCGATGCGGCGCGCAAGATGATGCAAAGCATGTCTGCCGAGGACATCGCTGAGGTGCAACGCGGGATGGCCGAGCGCCCTGACTCGGTCGCGACCCTGGCTACGATCAACGTGCCCACGCTGCTCGTCGCAGGCGATGAAGACAGCATTCCGCTCAGCGAATTCGAGCTGATGCGGCAGCACATCTCCGGCAGCCGGCTGCAGGTCATATCTCACGCGGGCCATTATGCCGCCCTCGAGAAGCCAGCGGAGTTCGGCGCCCTGCTGCGGACATTCTTCGACGGACTCCTTCGGCGTTAGGGCAGTTCCAGGATTGGTGTATCCGTTCGTACGCGTAGCGCGGGTCTGAAGCTGGATTACTCATCTGTTTCGGTAGCTTTGAAGGGGCACGGCTTCAGAGGCTGCTGAAAAATGAACCAAAGTAGTAATTTCGGGCGTTTCTTGACCCAAAAGTCACTCGTAAGTTGTTGAATCGTCGTTGCGCAAAATGCCGAGTTTACTTGTTTGAGTCTTTTTTCAGCAGCCTGTTCAGCCGTGCCGTAAATGGCAGGTTTTGGACCGGGCTTTAGCCCCTGAGGTACTTCGCTTTCGGCCACTCCGGCATTCATGAGGTGGCCTCTAGTCACTTCCTCGTCCCCCGCGCTCCTAACGGAGCGCTTTTCCATTTCAGGGAAAACAGATCATGAACATGCGAGACACGTTTCGCGGCGCCTTGCGCCGCATCGCCGGCGCACGCTCGGCCGGCTCCGCGTTCCTCAACCAGCACTGGCCAGATCGCCGGTCAGCGCCCGCCGCGCTGGACGCCACCAGCGCTTCACCCGCCCGCAGAACGGTGCCGCTGCCCACCATATTCACTCCGGGGGCGCCCACGCTGGTGCGTGCCGGAGTCATGCCCAAACCTACGCCCATCAACTTGCGCCGCTTCGCAGAGATGCCGGTCGCGCGCAAGGCCATCAACACTATCAAGGACCGCATCGCGGGAATGCAGTGGCGCATTCAGCCGCGTCACGGACGTGCGCTCGACGAACTGCCCAACGCGGCCGAACGCATCGCCGCCCTCACCCTCAATCTCGAGCAGCCAAATCCCGAGGACTCTTTCCGATCCATGATCGAGCAGGTGCTGGAAGACGTGCTGGTCGGGGGTTTCGGCGCCATCGAGCTCGACCTCAGCGGTGATTCCGCGCGGCCGTTGACGCTGTGGCCGGTGGACGGCGCCAGCATTCGTATTCGCAGCGACTGGGACGGCAATCCCTCGTCACCGCGTTACGTGCAGGCCAAGGGTCTGTTCACGCCCCAGCAACAGGTCACGCTCGCCGACGAGGAACTCGCCTACATCCGGCTGAATCTCCGCACCCACACCCCGTTCGGCCTGGGCAAACTCGAGGTCGCATTCGAAACCATCCACGAGTTCCTGTGCGCGCACCGCTTCGCTTCGCGGCTGGCCAGCAACACGGTCGTGCAGTACGCACTATGGTTGCAGAACCTCAGTCCGCAGCATCACGAGCGCCTCATCCGCTGGTGGCAGGATGAAATTGAAGGCACCGGCAAAGTGCCCATCCTTTCGGTCGAGACCAAGCCCGAAGTGCTGCGCTTCAGCGGCGGCACCGATGCCGACCTGCGGCTGCAGTGGCAGGAGTTCCTCATCCGCATCATCGCCGACGCGTTCGATCTGCCACCGATGCTGCTCGGCCTGGAGCGCGACGTCAACCGCAACACCGCGACCACGCAGTACGACGATGCCTTCCGCACCGCAGTCGTGCCCGTCGCTCGCCTCGTTGCCGAACACCTTACGCGTGACGCCATCAGCAAACGCTTGGGCTGGGACGACTTGGAATTCGTTTTCACCGACGTGGACGCGCCCAACGAGCTGGAGCAGGCACAAATCCAGCAGACCCTGATTGGCTGTGGCGTCTTAACCGTCAATGAGGTGCGTCGCATGCGCGGCCTTCCGCCGCTTCCGGAAAAGCAGGCCGGCCTTTCCGACGCGCCGCCAATGCAATGAGCAGCCATCAAGCCTAGCCCTACTGGCAACTGACTACTGACTACTGACTACTGGTTCTTGTCATCCTGAGCGAGGAGCGCAGCGACGAGTCGAACGTTCCGCGCTTTTGCTAATTGCTAACTGCTAATTGCTAATTGCTACCATCCCACAATGTCGGACCAACAAGGATCAACCCATGAACCTGCACCTCGAAGCCATGGCTCTGTCCATGCCCGATGTCGCCAGACATCCCAACCGGCTGCCTTTTCGCGGCGTTCTCACCCTGGTCGGTGTCGCCTCGCAACGCTCGCCAACCGGCGCGCGCGGCCATCGCGTGATGCTGACCCGCACCGCTACCGAGGAGGCATTGCCCTCGCTCCTGGGCATGGCCCTCGATTATGCTCCGGCGCTCGCCAGCCACGATGCGCGCCGCAAGGTCGGCATCATTACCGAAGCTACAATCGTGCCTCTGCACGACGGCAGGCAGCCGAACGCAACCGGTCAGATCGCCGTCGGCGGCTACCTGTTCGCCCATGACTTTCCTGACGTGGTGCATGAGATCCGCGCCCAACAGGGCAATAGCCTCGGCATGTCCTACGAGATCGCCGACGCCAGCGTCCCCAATCAAAACGCGTTCATTTGGACCGTCACCGGTTTCACCTTCACGGGGGCCGCGGTGCTGCGTCGCGACAAGGCCGCATACCCGCAAACCTGGATTGCGTTAGCAGCTAGCAACTAGCAATTAGCAACTAGCAATTAGTCCGGACAGAGCGGGGTCCGACTTCGTGCTGAGTTTTCTGAACGCGGATTGCTGACCACCAGTTGCTAGCAGTTATCTCATAAATCGTTTTGTATCAGGGCACGGCTTCAGCCGTGCCGCAACGGGCAACAACGACTTGGGCTTCAGCCCCCAAGGGACTTAGTTTGCAGGGGCTAAGGCCCTGATCTTTCCCGCGCTTCGACCGACTGTTGAATGCTAGTTGCTAATTGCTAATTGCTAGTTGCTAGGTGCTTTTTTCACATTCCACAGAGTAAGAGGACAAAATATGAATCAAGATACCACCACCACAAACGCCACTACCGACATGCCCACCCTGGCCGGGCAAATGGCGCAGGCCACGCAGTCGCTGGCCGACGCGCTCAAGAACCTGGACGGACAGTTTGCCTCGCTGCACGCCAAAATCGACCGGATTATAGCCGCGGTTGACGACGGAGATCTGCAGGCCAGCGCCAAACATGACCAGGAATTACGCAGCAAGCTGGCCGAACTGGAAACAACCAATCGCAACCTCAAGGCGCAGAGCGACGCGGGCCGCCGCAAGACCCTGTCGCCAATGGTAAGCGCACTGCTCGCCAAGGAAGGAGTCGAAGGCGACGCCCTCATCGACCGGCCGGTGATCGAGAAGGCCCTGGCCGGTCTCAGCATCGAGCAGCGCATCGCCGTAAAGTCGGAACTCGCCCGCGCCGGAATCCTAGTGTAGCTGCCGTCGGAACCATCTGGGCTAACGCTCGCCGTTTCCCCGAAAATCTAGCCACTAACCCCTAGCCACTGGTCATTGTTTTCGAAAGGACACCATGAAAGCACAATTCGTCAACCTGCAAGCTGCGGCTGATTACATGGGCCCGGGCGCGACCGAAATCACCGACATCGTTCGCCGCCGTGGCCCGTTCGGCCAGCGCATCAAGCAAGTCCCGGCCACCGGCCATCCCTCCCGCTTCTTCGAAGAGACGGGCATTCCGTCCCCCTCCGCCGCCAACGGCTTCGTCGATCCGCGCAACATCACGCCCACCCTGGTGACCCCCACCCGCGTCGAGCGTTGTGTTCCCTTGAAGTGCCTGGTCTCGCAGATCAACTACAACGTTTTCGATATTGAAGTCGGTGCCCAGCAGAGTCAGTTCGCTTATTTGCAGGCCAAGGACCTGGCCGACTCCGTCGAAGGTCTGCTGCGCACTCATGATGTCGCGCTATGGAACGGCAACGACACCTCGTTGACCAATCCCACCACGCCCCAGTACTACGGCGCGGCTGGACAGATCACCGATGGCGGCAACGTCGCTACCGTTACCACAACGCAAAGCATTGTCGATGGCCTGAAGTCCACCATCGCGCAGATGGTCTCCAACAGCAACTATGAAGTGCGGCCGACCGCTATCTACAGCAATCCGGTGCTGTTCGACCTGGTTGACCGCGAGATGAAGGCGGAGTTCAACGTAGTGCTGTCGAGCACAACGGTGGCGGGCGGCTTGACCGTCAAGACGCTTTCCACCCAGGCCGGAGAGCTGCCGCTGATTCCCGATTGGTCGATTCCGTACACCGGCATCCCGGGCAGTGGAACGGCCGTGCTGCCCTGCTACATCGTTAGCGAAGACATGATCGAGTACCACTGGCTCACCAGTACTGACCCGCGCGTCTTCCAGCTCGGAACACCGAGCTCGCTGGCCTCGCAGATGGTGGTGGTGAAGTTCGGCGGTATCGTCGTCAAGGGCGCCAGCTACGCACACTACAAGGTAGTTGTCGACCGGTAGCCGCCGCCCCGCCGCGGCCAGGTTGCTAATCGATCCCTGTTCCGCTGCTTCGCAGCGTCGCGCCGCTTCCCGTTCGGGCCGCCGGTGTGCAACCCAGGGGACGGAAAAACTCTGTCCCCTATTTTCTGATGCTGCTTGCCCTCCTGATTACACCAGCCTTTTCCCTCCGCCTTCATTGCACGAGGCGTAGCCACGAAGGGAACGCCATGAACTATTTGTCTGATTCGGAATTCGAAACTTATGGACTGGAGTCCGCCACTCCGGAATCGTTCGTAGCGGCGGCTTCCTCGATGATCAACACGTACTGCCGACGGCCCACTCTCGCCATCGCGCAATTCACCGAGCGCATCCGCGTAGTGCCGGGCCGCAATAACGTCCAGCTCACCAATCTGCCGCTTGCCATTCCGCAAGGCCAAACCTCGCCGTTGGTATCCGGCAGGGGCCGCTATGCTCCGCCGCGGCGTGGCGAAGATACCACAATGTGGGAGCTTGCCGAAATCGCCATGGTGTATTCGCTCCCTGGCACGTGGGTCAACCTCGACGTCACCACCTTCGACTACTTTGCCGACACCGGCGAGGTCTCCTGGCTGGGCGGCCCGCTCGGCCTGGCCTTTGACGAGATCGAACTCACCTACACCGCGGGCTTCTCCCAGGTCCCTGACCCGGTGAAGTTCGCCTGCGCGCAGTTGGTGAAAAACGCCCAGGCGACCCCCGCGCTCAATGTCCGCGCCGGCTCCCTCGGCACCCTGAACTCGATGCACCTCGAGTATTTCTCCGACACGCTCATCGATTCCACCGTGCAAGGCATGCTCGCGCCCTACGTGGCGCAGAAAGTGGGCTGAAATGTCTGAAACCGGGATTCCGCTCGGCACGATTCACACCTCCTTGGGAGTGCGCCGCGCCGCCGACGCCATGGTGCGAGCTCTGGGTGGCACCCAGATTACTCTGCGCATCGCCGACGCATCCGCGGGCGACACCAACAGTCAGATCGGGCTGACCCCTCCAGTGTCAGAAGACCTGCAGATTTATCCGGCGCTGGTGCGGACGATCGCGCCGGCCGCCAACGGCAGCAAGCGCATCGAGGTTACGCTCAGCGCAAAAGCGGTGAAGCCACTCGCCGACCAGTATGGCGTCGATGATATCCCCACCTGGCTGCTCACGGCGGAAGGCATACTTTTTCGCGGCAAGCTCATGCACATTGACACCGTGATCAGCGACCACCTCGGCGGAATGGACTACCTCTACCACATCATGGCGACGGAGTAGCGATATCATGCAACCAGCCAAGGATAGTTTCTACGTGGAGCTGCGCAACCGCCTGGTGGTGGTCGATCCGGGACGCACGATCACGCTTGACGGGGCCACACGACCTGCCATCGCAGTGGTCGAGAACGAGCCGCCGGCGGCGGTGCCGCCTCTGTGCGATACCTTCTACCTCCACTGGGGCAGCGCGCACATGGTGCAGCCATCCGCCGGAACTCTGATGGCGCTCGATTGCACCATCTCGTATTGCACCTCAGGCGCCGAGCAGAACGGATGGCTCGATCGCGGACGCGATCTGGCGGGCCTGGACAACGACCTGCTCGCCATCTGCGCTCCGGCGCACACTGCTAAGTGCGATTACAGCTCCGGCTCTCCGGTGGCATTAGGATCCACCATCTTCTGGACGCCGCCAGTACTGGGCGCTGCTAAGACCACGCCGCCTTATGTCGGCCGCGAGATCAGCATCACGCTGTTCTTCTATCCCGAGGTGAACCAGACATGAGCATCAATCCTCTCGCCCGGCGTTCGCAGATGGCGCCCATCGGGCGCGCCGTGCGCGCCTACCTCGCGACCGTGGACCGTCCCAGCGGCGCCAGCGTCCCTTTCGATCCCGCGGCACAGGGACAGTTCGACCTCGACGTCCCCCCATCCGGTTGGTTTGATCTCGGCTGGATCGAAAACTTTCAGCGCACCGCAGCCACCAAGTACGACTCCCTGCGCAGCGGTCCCAGCGGCGCCATCACCGTACAGTACCGCTCGCAGCCCGAGGCGCGCGTGGATTTCGACCTGCCCTCCTGGGGCAAGCTGCAAATGGCGATCGCCGGCGGCTCCCAGCAGATGAATGTGCTGGCTGTCCTGCCTTTGAGCCCGCCCCAAGGTTCGGGTGGCACGGCCATTCCGCCCTCTCCTTTGCAACCCGGCTCCTCCATCAGCGAGCTAATACTCACCAGCGACCAGCTCGCCGACTACAACGTCGGCGACGTTGTAGTCGTCGATTCGGACTACACCGGCGCGGTCGGCTATGTGGGCGCGGGCGCGCCGGCAGCGTATCTTTCGTCACCCTTGAACCCGAGTACCCAATCGGACTTCATCCGCCGCGTGACCTTCAACGTCTCGCGCGTTTCCTCCAAGACACCAACCTCGTTGCTCCTGGCCCAGCCCTTGATTGGCCCGCCCACCAGCGGGATGGGCGTGCAGAGGGTGGTGGCATTCGTGGACCGCGAGGGCAGCAGCTTCTTCCAGGAGTGGTCAGGCCTGTTCGTCATCGTGGGATAGACCGGCGGGCGCGCCTGCTTCTACTATCCCCGCCTCCAGGTGGCGGCGGGTGGTGTGGAAACCCGGCCGGAACTTACGCCTCCGCTGTTCGGTCACATGCTGCACGCCAGCTTGCACGCTCTGCCCACGGTTGACGTCAACGACGATGAAACCGTGCTCTGCTACCGCAGCTATTTCCCCACGGCCGGCGCCGCGTTATTCTGAATGCAGTTTTGAAGGGGCGCACCTTTAGATGGAGCCTGGCGAAGCGTACGCCGTGTAAGGCCCGATCTTGCCATCCCGAGGCGGCTGTACAGTTTGCTGAAAACTCGAATAGGGATGCTTTTGAAGGGGCGCACCTTATAGGTGCGCCGTTATCAGTCCCTTATTTTTGTCATCACGAACCGACTTTAGTCGGTGAG
>PLQW01000248.1 GCA_003160215.1 Acidobacteriaceae bacterium | reverse complement strand
CATGAATGCGGGGCGCTCCCCAAGTTGGATTTTCGGCAACCATTTGAAAGATCAAGCCTCGAATCTGTTTGCTCACCGGCTTGCGACCGCCCCTCGCCCTGGCTCTTGAAAGCCATTTCCAATACAGCCGAAAACCGGCACGATGCCAGCCGACAACGGTTCTGGGTGTCACCTGGATGAGAGGTTCCTTCCATCGAGCCCAGCACCTTCGCAATACGACCCAGAACAGCTTGTGTGACGCAGTGAGTCGCCGGCGAGGGCGCTGGGCGTGAAGAGCGAGCAACTGCTGACGCAGGGCAAGATTTTCGAGGATGATATCCTCGCGGGACCTGAATGCACCAACAACCCAGCCGAGGAAGTGCCGGAGCCATACGATCATGCTCAGAATCTTACCGGAACGTTGCCAATCGAGCTTGGTGCCAAGTCATTGATATTACGGGTGTGCGATGTTTTGATGAATGACACGGGTAAACTCCCATTCCTTAGAAGCGAAGATGAGTTTTTTTACCATACGGGGTAAATGCAGGGGCGGGCAGGAAACCTTAAAATCAAAGGAAGTCTGGCGCGAGTTAAAATGATGACGGGTCATTCCTTTCGGAGTAAGATCTGCCCTTGAGCGACCCAAACACTTTAATTGCGAGTTGTTTCGGCTGCGCCATGGCTGCGGCAAATGATGCAGCTACCAGTCACAAGTGGACCGCGCACAATTGGTCTCTTGCTCTTAACATTTTGAAATTGATCGGTGCTGGGCTAACGGGCACGGCGGGCGTCATTGCCACGCTGAGCGAAACCAAGACACCTGACAAGAAGCATCTCAGCCGGGCTGGTCGGGTTCTGTTATCTCTCGGGATCGTGGGCTTCGGTATCACGCTCAGCTCCCAAATTGTTGAATGGGTTAAGGGATCTTACGATGCAGATGAAGTCCAGCATCAGAATGCCATCACCCTCTCGGAAATCAGGCGTGCTGTCACACGTCTCGAGCATGTTTCGTACAACGTCACTATAGAGCTTCCTGTAGACGAAACCGATTTTGAGAAATACCGAAGCCATCTCGAAGAGCGAATACAGCGCTTCATTGAAGAGGATGTTGCTTTCGGTGACAGCTATGCTGGAATCCGAGTTATTTTCAAACACAAATATGACTGGGAACATGCGCTGATCAGCGTCAGCTCAGAAGCATTTCCAAAAAAGCCGCAAGATGGAGCTGCGGCGGAATTCGTCAATGATGTTGTCCCGCGTGTCGCGCTTTATAGGCGTCCCATCGATCCCAAACTTTTTGGCACCAGCGGCCCGCGGTCGGATCTCGATCTAATACCGACACCAAACCTCCCTACTCTTACCGGAGTTCTCGATGACTTCGGAGGGGAGAGACTGCAGAGCCTTACGGTGAGAAGGGAGGGGATGGATGCTCCTGCCGATCGATGGCATCCATCGGGTGATCTCGTGTCTATAGAGGATCTAGTGGGAGCTGAAGCAATAATATACATGCCGTGGCGAGGAAACGACCCGGCGGAAAAACTGTGGAAACAGAGTACCGTGTCTGTCGTTTTCTTCTTCAATCATCAGAGGGTTGGTTTTGCGAGAGAGGCGACCAGCGCCGAGGACAACGATCACATGAGAGTGTTCACCTACTTCTTTACTAAGGACGACATACAAAAGCCGCACTGATCTGGGGAAGGAAGGTCTTGCTGGCCTCGTCCGAAACTGGGTCCATTGAGCAGACTTTCGTTTACACTAGGTCCGTCTTATCAGACACATCAATCCGAAAGGGAAGGCGCGGGAAATTTGTCATCTTCATCAATAAATGTCGCTGTTTCTTTTCCGCTATTTGTCGCCCTGCAGTTGTTGAGCTCTGACAATCGTCGCTCTCTGCGCTGTCAACGACAAATAATTCTGAAGAACCGCGACAAATAATCCTGAAGATTACAGTCCTCCTGACGAAGATCATCCCTATGGTCACGGTAAAGCAGAACCGTTTGCTGCATTGGTGGTCGGGTTGTTTCTTATCGGTGCTGCGCTTGTCATTATCGCCGAGAGCGTTCACCAAATTCGCACGCCACATCCACTTCCCGCGCCTTACAGCTGTTGTACTTGCGAGAGCCTTGGTCGTGAAAGGATTGATGACGAGGTGGTTTTGTCTTTACGGATTCTTTTTGGAGTCTTAACGCCTTCCTTACATGTTTGGCGCTATGCTGTCAGCGGCATCATCATGCTGCGGATCCTGATCCGACTCTGGAGGAAACACCAATGAAATCGATTACTCGGTTAGTCATAGCAGTGGTGGCAGTTATGTTCGCGGTCGCCACCGTGTGTCCCGCGCAGGACGTCAAGCCGACCGACCTGGGCAAGGGGGCGGCGTTCAATGGCAAGAAGATCGAGATGAAGGACAAGGGAGAGGTCGCTTACCTCCTGTCTTTCACGGCGGGGAAAGAGTTCGAGGCCACTACGGACGGCCTGAAGAATACCGACGTGCACCTTTTCGTCTACGACTCCTCCGGCGCGGAAGTCGCTAAGGACGACTCGCCCGGACCGAAGTGTTCGGTTAAGGTCACGCCGGAGAAGGACGGGCAGTACAAGTTCGTCATCAAGAACGCCGGCGGGGCCAACACTGTAACCGTCAATGTAAAGGTCGCCAAATGATCACTCGCCGCTGCGATCGCCATGCTGCTCGTCAATCTTCGTCCTGGACCTTGCTGTTCCGGCCTTCCTTGTACTTCACATGGAATGTGGGACTATCTTCGGGCTTGCTCTTGCGCCGGTCATAGAGGCGGGTAGTGGAGATATTGGCGTGACCAAGCCACTCCTGGACCTTGGCGATGTCGGCCTCGTGCGAAAGCGCGTTGGTTGCCGCCGTCGCCCTGAGCGAATGCACGCATAGGCCGTTCACTTCGGCGCTGATGCCCGTGGCGAGGCCGTACTTGCGGACGATGTTGCGGTAGATGGAACCCGGATCGAGATGCTTGTCGAGCGTCCCTGTCCGGTTATTCCTGACCGGGCGGAAGAGCGGACCGTCCAACTCACCGCCGTGCTTCGCGGCGTCAAGGTATTTGTTGATGAGCCTTATTGCACCCGATGCACCGGGATATAACGGATCTTGTCGCCCTTACCCTGAATGCGGAAATGCTTGACGCCCTCGCGGGTCTCGATGTCGCGCACGCACAGTCTGCAGAGCTCTTCCCGGCGGATGCCGTGATAGAGCAGGGCAGCGAGAATTGCCCGGTCGCGTAAGCCTTTGAGCGTGTTCGTGGGAGGGGCGTCGAGCAGTATTCCGGCCTGAGCTTCGCCCAAGGCAGGGGTGTTGCCCTCATTATTATTCGTCATCGGCCGCTTGACGCCGTCCACCGGATTGCCAGCCACAGCATTGCGCTCGCAGAGGTAGTCAAACAGCGAAGACAAAGCAGAAAGCTTGCGCCGGATACTGGCGGGCGACAGCTTGCGCGCTTCCAGATGCTTGCGCCAAGCGATGACATGCGCTCGGGCCACGGTGCGCAATTCCGCAGGCTTGAGTCAGGCCCGTGAAGCCCGAAAACTCCTCAACATCCACCTTGTAAGCACGGCGGGTCTTGGGATTGGTGATGTTGGCAAGCCATTCGAGTTCCGGGGGCACGTCGGCAAGGTCGCTGTACTGGGCGGGCGTGAGACTCAAATGGGAAAGCGGAACCAGTTCACCTGCCATCTTTGCGTACCGCAGATTTCCTGGTTTTTTCTGAATGAGCATCCTCTGACGCGAGGGCTTGCTCGACGATGCCGATCGCGCGCTGGAGCACCAGCTCCGCGAGGTCCGCACCCGGCGCCGTGCGCACAATCGCTTTTCTCTCGGCCTTGATTTCCTTGAGGAGTTCCTGCCACCAGACGGGATCGGTTTCGTGCAGGCGGTACACTACGAGTTACGGGGGAACGAGTCAGCAACATGCAGTGTATCGCATGACGCAGGTGGTTACAGCAAATCAGAATGGGCAGACCATTCGATACGTATTGTCTCGAACTGCTCGGTGGCGATGGAATTCATTGGACTGGCTTACGGATGGAGACTCTTTTCCAGCGGAGATAAAAGGCAAACAAAGGCAAACATATGTACATCACCTGCCGAAAGGGAGGTAATCAAGGTAAGAAAGAAACGCTAAAATACGACATCCTAGATATCAGACCCGTTCAGTAAGTTCGTTAGTTCATTGGACCAACAAAAGGTCCAAAGGAAGAAACATCTTTAATGCGCCACATGCAACGTCTTCTCTCGGCCACGGCTCTGGCTGTGGTGTTGCTTGTCCAGCCGTTCGTTCAGGGACAATCCACAAACCAGCAGGGCAGCGGCACAAAGCCATCCACCACTGCCCAAACGAACGGGCAGGAGGGTCAACCAAATTGCACAAACAATGGTACATATACCAATAGTCAGGGGCGGACAGTAAAACGTCCTGAAAATTGTTCAGGACCGCCCAAGGGAGCTACTGCGCAGTGCCGAGATGGAAGCTACAGTTTCAGCCAGAGTCGAAGTGGTACCTGCTCTCATCATGGTGGTGTTGCTAAGTGGCTCTAGCAGACAATCACTTTTGGCTTCTTGCTTTCAGGTTGGCGTTTGGTGCGGGCGCGGTATTCACGCATGTCAGTCAGTTCGTTTGGCGCTGGCTTGTTTGCTGGCGCGGCATCGGGTTCGCTAGCAGATGCAATGAAGCCCATGTGTAACTCCTTTTTCCATGCGTAAGACATTGTGCCGCTAGCATCGCGCAATCGCGAATTTGCGTCTGTGACAGCGGTCACGGGCAACAGGCACCTGAATGACAGGCTACTTCAACGGAAAACCCAACTTGCTTTCTTCCTCACATGCCCAGCATTTAATCGAGGGTGGCGAAGGTTCTTTCAGGTCGTCTCTGTGGAACGTGAGCATGTGTCCGCACGCAAGATAACAATGCAGCAGGGTGCCTTCTTCCGCCGTGCGTACCACTGGCCGCGTGACGATTGGTTCCGCAGCCGCGTCACTCTGATGGGCTTCGATTTTTCTGTGGGAATTGCTCCTCTTCAAGGGCACCATCCAGCTACTTTGGCCCCGGCAGGATTGCCGGGTCATCGCACCTCACCCCAAATTCGGCAAGTATTTTAGTACACCCAGACGTAGGTTCGGTGTGTCGCCTCCGCCTGCTGGCCTACCGCTGGTCAGGTACGCCGCCCGACCCGCTCCTCGTGGCGTCAGCCCCCTGCATCCGCAGTTGCAGCAAAAAAGTACAGCCCGTGAGGGCACGGGCTGCGACTCGTCAGGATGTGGGTATCTCGGGAGTCTCCAGTCGTGAGCACCCAGCCACCAATCCCCGTCAAGATGGCTCTATAAAGCCGTAGCACCAGCCTTCTTCTTCGCAGCCCATCGTTCCTTCATCAAGGCTGATAACTTCTTTTTCATGGCGGGGCTCATCGGCTTCCGAGCAGTGGACTTCTTCGCTGGTGCTGCGGTCTTCTTGGGGGTTGACTTGCCTTTCCGTTTCGCCCACCATGCCTTCTTTGCCGCGCCGATTCTGGCTCGTGCAGCCGGACTCATACGCCGACGTTTTGGGCGGCTTGGAGTAGCTGGCGGTGCTGCCTGCTGAGCCTTGGGTGGACGACCACGACGTGCAGGTTGAGAGCCTAGTCCCACAAGAGCTGCAATTGCCTTTTCGATGCGGTTAGCTTCCTGTCTGAGCTGTGCCACTACGCTTTGAATATCCATGTGTGCCCTTTCCTTGATTGCAATATAAGTTCCAGCGATTCAAGCGGTCAATACTTTACTTCCATTTCGGATGCACAGGGGCTGGCCGTTTTTCGCAATTGATTGCAAAATCCATCCCTCTGAAACTGGGTCCAATTTGGTGCCCCGATTCGAGGATGTCAGCCAGACCGTGCAACCACCGCCAGCCAAGCAGAACTTTTTCGTTGTCGCAAAAGACTTATTGGAACGCGCCGTGAGACGGCCTACGATGTAGGGGATGAGCACGGACGACAGCGAAGTACAACGGGTGGGACGACGTGAGGCGGTCATCGCAGAAGAAGAAACCAGCCGAGGGCTGGTCGATTTGGCCGCCTCTTCCGTGACTGCGGAGGAAATCAAGGACGTGTATGCTCACTTCGGGCTTTCATATTACATGGCCGATGTCATGCACCGTGGACTCTGCAATCTATATGTCCTTGTGCAATCGCCTGACACCGGAAATACCCGACCCCGTGTCGAAGAGCAGATGAGATACGCGTTTTCAACGACTTTGGATTTCGATGGAGCAACCGACCGTCTTCCAATCGAAATGTTGTTTGGGCTGGCGTTCGCTTGGATGACCACGAAGGTGGCTAAGAGAATTTACCAGTACCGAATGGAGGCCTCGGCCAGAATCAACTTGATCTGGGACCGGAACCACAAGATCCGTCACGCGGTCGAATCCATTGCGCCCGTGCCGTATCCCGGCCATCAGCAAGCGATCCGGGTGATTCGCGAGGAGGTGGATCGCATCGAATGGGCGCTGACTGACATCCTGCCGCGATAAGCGCACGCTGGGGCGCATTTCTAGCTGACGCCTGCTCATGCAGCCTCCCGATCTTCGGTAGTTTCCAGGTAGCCAACGGGTTCTCTCGGGTCGCGCAGAGAATGGTGAAGAGCTGCCCCGCCGTGACGCCGGGCTTATGGGCGCGGAAGGATCAGACTTCGGCCCTGCCATGAACTGATGCGAGTGCTCTCGCTGGAAAGTGGAGGAAGAAGAGTTGAAGCTAACCAGGAGTCAATGGATCCGGATTATCGTTGCACTCGCCGTGGTGCTGGCCGTAAGTGCTTGTGGTAAGAAGAAAGTGGCCTCCGCACCACCGCCCCCGCCGCCACCGGCCCCGGCGCCTACTGCCTCGTTGATAGCCAATCCCAACACCATTCATGCGGGCCAGGCGAGCACTTTGACGTGGAAGACCGACTACGCTACCGACGTCACCATCGATCAACTGGGCAAGGTCGATCCCAGTGGTTCGCGTGAGGTAATACCGGCTGAGTCGACTACCTATCACCTGGTGGCAAAGAACGATTCCGGTACGCAGGAGGCCACGGAGCGCATCACGGTCGTGGGACCTCCGCCGCCACCGCCGCAGCAAACCTCCAACGGCACCGATGGGCAGTTGTTCTCGGAGAACATGAAGGATGTGTTCTACGACTACGACAGCTATGATGTTTCTGCGCAGTATCAACAGGTTTTACAGGCGGATGCGCGTTTTCTGCGGCAGCACCGGAGCATGAAGTTCACCATCGAGGGCCACTGCGACGAACGCGGTTCGACCCAGTACAACCTGGCGCTGGGCGACAATCGCGCTAACGCAGCCAAGCAGGCTTTGGTGCAGCTCGGTATCTCTCCCGACCGCATGCGCACGATTAGCTACGGCAAGGAAAAACCGTTCTGCACGGAAAGCAACGAGTCATGCTGGCAGCAAAACCGACGCGCCCACTTCGTTTATCAGAAGTAGCCGGGCGAACTTAATCAAACGGGGCGGCGAGGCCGATCGGAGCGGTCTTGTCGCACAAGCGCATCCGCGAGGAGTCGGGAATCGCGGGGAACCGAATGTGTCGAAGAAGATCATCTCCTG
>PLQW01000033.1 GCA_003160215.1 Acidobacteriaceae bacterium | reverse complement strand
ACAACGGCGATGGAACGTTCACTGATGTCACCGCTAAAGCGGGCGTGGCCGATGGCCGCTGGTCTGCCGGCGCGTCCTTCGGAGACTACGACGGCGATGGATATGTCGACCTCATGGTGGCGAACTATGTCGATTTCCATCTCAACGATCTGCCGCAATTCGGCAGCTCGGCCTTTTGCATGTATCGCGGCGTTGCCGTGCAGTGTGGTCCGCGCGGATTGAAGGGCGCCGGCGACTCCCTCTTCCATAACAACGGAGATGGAACCTTCACCGATGTTTCCAAGCAGGCCGGTGTGAACGATCCCAACGGCTACTACGGCCTAGGAGTCATCTGGGCGGACTTCAACAACACGGGCCGGCCCGATATCTATCTCACCAACGACTCAACGCCGAAGTTCCTTTACCGCAATCTCGGCAAGGGAAAATTCGAAGAGATCGGCTTTGAGTCAGGGACTGCGTTGAGCAATGAAGGTTCCGAGCAGGCATCGATGGGCATTGCCATCGGCGACTACAACCACACCGGACGCCCTTCACTCTATGTGGCGAATTTTGAGAACGAGAATCCCGACTTATATCGCAACGACGGCGACTGGAATTTTTCCGAGGTGTCCTTTCCCTCGGGCCTCGCCATGGCAGCCTTGCCTTGGGTCAAATGGGGCACCGCATTCGTCGATCTCGATAACGACGGCTGGCTCGATCTGGTCACCGTCGACGGGCATGTCTATCCCCAAACCGACTTGATTCCCTCCGATCCGGGCTATCGCCAGCCAAAAGTTCTCAGCATGAATCAGGGCGACGGAAGCTTTTGCGATGCCAGCGATCAGGCTGGCCCTGCCCTGGAAGAAAAGCAAGTCTCCCGCGGACTTGCTGTCGGGGATCTCTTTAATGACGGTAACATGAACGTTGTGATCAACAATCTCGACGGTAGCCCTATGCTATTGAAAAATCATGGGGTTCCGGGACGCCATTGGGTCAGTTTCGAGCTCGCTGGAACCAAAAGCAATCGCCTCGCCCTCAATGCTCGTGTCAAGGTTGTCGCCGGAGGAATGACGCAAACCGACGAGGTTCATAGCGGCGGAAGCTACCTCTCGCAGAACGATCTGCGCCTCCACTTTGGTCTCGGCTCTGCCACGAAAGTTGACAGCGTCGAAATTCGTTGGCCTTCCGGAGCCGTCGATCACATCGGCAGTCTGCCTGCGGACCAGTTTTACTCAGTGCTGGAAGGTCATGGAATCGTTCCTGCGGATCAAATCCGCCCAAAGCTCAAGCCGCCACCGGTCCAGCCAGGTCAGTGACCTCACGCGAATCATTTATCGGCCGGGACCGCTTTTCCCGGTTGACGCACCAGCGTTCGCAGCCGGAGCTTGGGAAGCCTTGAACTGCTCGACAATGCGGCGCTCCTTTTCCGCNNTCCGGCATCAGGCGAACAGCGGTTTCGAGCTCCAAAATCGCTTCCGCGGGGTTCCCGCTCTCGAGCTCCGTCTTTCCAAGGTCGTAGTGTGTCTCCGGGTCGTTCGCGTTGAGCTGGATCGCCTGGGCCAGTTCCTTGATGGCGGTTTGCCAATCTCTTTGGAGCTCAGCGATTTCACCCAACCCGCGATGAACTTCGGCGATCTCAGGATGTGCCACTTCGAGCTCTTCAAGACGCTCTTTCCCTGATGCGGCTTGACCGGTCTTCACCAGCGATTCCGCGTAAATGTATTGCATCTGCGGAATGGATGTGACTCCTTCTCCGGCACCTTTGAGAGCGTCGATGCAGCCCCTGTAATTCTGCGTCATGAATTGGCTCATGGCCAGCGCACCGCGGATGCCCGAATCGCCCGGGTGCGACCGAAGATAGCGGGAAAGTGGCAAGATCGCTTCTGAGAATCTCGCAGCCATGAATGCAGCGTGACCCATGTTGTAATCCAACCCCTCAAGGGAAGGGCTCAAGGCCGCCGCTCGCTCAAAGTATTTCAACGCGTCCGCGTAATTCGTCTCCGTTGCCATGATCGCGCCCAGGTTGTTGTAGCTGTCCGCGATGGCCGGCGTCAGCTGTTTCTCGAATGTCCTTTGCTTGCCCACGGCAACGGGATCCGCGGCGTGAGGAGAGGCCGCGGACATTCCCGCGGCGTCCACCCGGGCGTCCGCGGCTCCCCCGCTCGTGGGCTTGTTGTCGAGCAGCCCGGCTAATTCGGTCTTGTCTTTCGACAGCGCTTTGTCCGCGAATGCGTGCGCGATCTGCATCTCTGCGTGCGCATCCGCTTCCTGATGCTGCTGCATCAGAATTCTGCCCAGCAGAAAATGCGCCTTCTGGATTTGATAGTGGTTCCGCGAAATATCCGTTGTCAGTTTGATGGCTTGGCGAAGATCGGCTGCCGCCTCCGTCAGCCGGTTCGTGTCGAAGTACATCTGCCCCAGGTAGAGAAAGGCGTCAGGATTCCTCGGATTCAGGACGATGGCTTGCTTGAGATACCGTTCGGCTTCAGGATATCTGTGATAACTTGATTCAATCTTGCCCAGTGCGGCATACGTCAGGAAATCGTCCGGAGAGATCGCAAGCTCTTCCTTGAGTTCCGTCTCCGCCTCTTCGAGCGTCTTCTCGTCTTCGCCTGCCGCCAGCAAAGCCGCAGCCACGGAGTAGTGCGCTCCAGGATAACGCGGATCTTCCGCAATCACCTTTTTGAACTCCGTGACTGCGTGCGGTGTAAAGTCCGAATTCCCGTAGGCTAAACCAAACTGCATATGGAGCGCGGGGCTGTCTCCGAGCGTCGCCTCCAGCCCGCTGAAGATCTGCACAGCGCATTTCTCGTCGTCAAGGTCCAGGCAAACCACGGCGAGGTCGTATTGATTCGCAACGCTGGGATCGAGCGAGACGGCGGTTTCGAGCTCTTTCCTCGCCTCCTGATCCCGGTTCATCCTGTGCAGCGTGCGCCCCAGGATTTGGTGGGCCTCCGCCAGTCCCTTTGGGTCGTTCGGATATTCAGTGAGAAGCCCTCGCGCCAGCGTCTCGGCACGCTTCAGGTCGCCGGCCTGCAAAACCGTGGATGCGTAGTCTCTTTGAAGAGACGCCGAATCGGAATCTAGCGCCAATGCCTCGTCGAACAGCGCGGAAGCCCTGGCATAATCGCCAATTTGTGCATGGCTGTTCGCCAGTTCACCCAGTGCTTTTGCAAGGAATATACGGTAGTTTTCTGCAGCCTGGCTCAAATCACCCGCACTCTGGGATTGCTGGGCAGCGTTGTAAAGACTTTGCAGCGTAGAGCCGTTTGATTGCGCGCCCTGTGGCGCCCCCTGAGCGGTAGCAGCACAACAAAGCGCGACAAGAACACTGGAAACAGCAAGCTTGAGCATGACGAACCTGGCACGCCGGCGCGGCATCCTGAAATGCCCTCCAGCATGGTGCGGACTTCATTATTTTGTCACAGTGAGCTGGCGAATACCGCGGCGAGGACACCTCGGGCCGCCGCCGGCGTGTGGACGTGCACGGCCTTGTTCGCCGTCCGGCGATCCCATGCCATTGGCCGCAAAGAAAAAGCGGGAGGCGGCCGATAGGCCCGCCTCCCGCTGGTTAGCAGAGTTGTGGTTAGAAGGAGTACTTCACGTCCAGCTCGATGATGCGCGCGTACGGCAGACCCGACCTTTGGGTCATCACACCGAATGCGTTAGCACCAGTCGAATTCTGGTTGTAGTTGGGCGTGATCGCCTTCGAGGCGTAGTCCACGTTGTAGTTCAGCGTGTAGAAACTGCTGCCGGNNCTGTTGAACGTCATCAAGGAATGGTTCAGCCAATCGGATGCGGTGACCCGGAGCTGGACCTGCTGTTTTTCGTAAATGTGGAACGTCCGGTACAACGCCAGATCGTTGTCGAAGTACGCAGTCATCCTCATGTACGGGTACTTCTGTCCGCCCTGAGCTCCCACCGCCGGAGCATTAAAGCAGGCGCCGTTCAGGAGCTGGTGAGTAGCCAGGCCACTGGTTGGGTTGCACGTCAGCGTCGGCAGAATTGGTAAAGCCTCGTCCGTACCGTAGTACGTCGCGCCTCCAATTCCTGTGGTGATGCCCTGTGCCTTCGCGTTTGCCGGCAATCCAGTGTATTGCAGCCCCAGGCCGAAGTTTGGCACACCGTTGCCAAGGAAAGAAGGAATGTAGCCGCCCTGCTGCCAAGTCGAAATGCCGCTGATCGTCCAGCCGCCACCCAACTGA
>PLQW01000155.1 GCA_003160215.1 Acidobacteriaceae bacterium | reverse complement strand
GCCAGCGGCTTCGATCCGCGCATGCGCTGCCCCACGCAGAACACCATTACGGAGATGAACCCGACGGTCAGCGCGTGACGGGACGCTCCCCAAATCCCGCTAGGATTCGGAGCGTTCGCGGCCCAGACGCCGAGCAACGCGGCTATTATCAGCCACACGTACGCGACCCGGACAAAAACTGGGAAGCTGCCGTGAATGCCTTTGGTTTTTGCTGGCCTCTCCGGGCGTGCAAACAGCCTGAGCGAAATGATCGCCAGCAAAGACGAAATCACGATCAGCGCCGTTGTTATGCGAAACAGACCGGCGAGTGCCAACGCAATCGCGATCCCATGCAGCATCACGGCCAACGCCAGCACGCGCTTGTTGGGCGGCGGTGTACCCAGGAAAGTTGGCAGCCACTTGGCGCCGAAACCCCACGCGGCATCATCGCCGACATGGCACCGAAGACGGCGAAGCAAAGGGCGAATGCGCCCGTGCCGAGAGCGAGTTGAAGCCTGGGAGGCGACTGAGAGTGCATGTGCGGTTCCCTTAAAGGATGCAACGATGAGAACAGCGTGGCCGGCTCTATGGCTTTGCTTCCATCGCAACCGCGCGCGGGAAGAGGATGTTGTTTTCCAGGTGTATGTGCTGATGCAGATCGGCTTCGAAACCCCGCAATGCATCGTAAAGCGTGCGGTAGCTAATGCAGGCGTCTTGCGGCACTGTGTAGTTGTTGGTGACGGAACGCAGTGACCGGAGCGCATTTCCTGCTCCGTCGTGTTCCTGCATCATCATGCGCACCGGATTTACGACCGTGCCGAACATGGCCGGCGGCGCGGGCTCGCCCGCCAGAACGCTCTCTTCCATGCGGAACATATACGGAAAGAGGACCTGTTCCTCCTTCATCATGTGCACTCTTAATTCTTCCGCCAGCGCGGCGAACGTCTCCTGCACTTGCAGCAGCTCCAGATGGTTCTTGCCGTGCACGGACACCACTTTTGCCGCCAGCGCCTCTATGCGCGGACACTCCTCGCGCACGAAAACATGATGGGTACTTTTGATGTGTGCAATCAAGTCGGCCAGCGGCCGGTCCTGCCAGTTCTGGCCGTCCGGCAACGGACGGGCTACCATGCTCTTTTGCAGCCGTTCCAGGGTCTCGTCGACGGAGATCCTCGCTTCAGCGCAGGCTTCGCCGAGGGTGCGGCTCCCGCCACAACAGTAATCGATTCCCAGCTTCTCGAATTCGCGTGTAGCGTTTGGCATTTCGGCGGCGATTTCGCCCACGGTATTGGTGCTTGCGATTGGCATCCTGCTTCTCCTTCTGCGCTGCCAGCAACCTTGCTTCGGGCCTCGCATAACAACCACAGGTTAGCAACGCTGCCGCGAAGGGACTATGACTTCTGTCACGCAGACGACAGAAACGTGGTTTATGGGCTGATTGGGCCAACCGTCGGCCGAGAAAATTATTGACCAACTGCGGCTTTGGTCACTGCGGGCCAAGTCTCCGGCGATTGAACCTCATTACCCGCTAGAGCTTTCCAACTCCGCCTGCAACCTCCCGATGGACGGTATCACTACTTTGCGGCCGTCGGTTTGGATCAAGCCCTCCGACTGGAGGCGGCTGAGGTTGCGCGACACCAACTCGCGCACGGTGCCGATCTGTGCCGCCAATTCGCTGTTGTTGACAGGGAGCGTAACCGTGATCAAGTCGCCGTCGCGATCGCCTTCAGCCTTGCCCAGTCGAACCAGTAGGGCTATCAAGCGGTGCCGTACCGTTGTGAACGAGAGCTCCTCAATGATCCCGACCAGGCGGCGCAGACGCGCGCCAACCACCCGCAGGACCTTGAGAGCGACCTGCGGATGTTGCAAACACAGGGCCTGAAAGTCCTGCTTGCTAAAAAAAGCCAGGACGCAATCGGTGATTGCTTGTGCGGAGGCAGGGTAATTTCCGCCATCGAAGACCGGAAGTTCGGCAATCGAGCTGCCGGGACCGTCAATGGTCAGTACCTGCTCCCGCCCGCCAGCGGAGCTCTTGAAAATGCGAACGTTGCCCGTTTGCACAACGTAAAGTCCGGCGCAGGGTTCGCCTTCTCCGAAGATAACCTGGCCTGCCTGGAAACTACGTTGCACTAAATGCGCGGTCAGAAACGCGAACTCCTGCTCGGACAGGCTCGAAAATACTGGCACGCGTTTTAGGAGGTCGATTGCGGCAGAGTCGCTGTTTGCGGCCATTGCACGATTCTACGCGTTAAGGAAAAGCCGGCGATAGCTTCCCAAGTACCGCTTGTCGATGTCCATCAATTCATGGACCGACTGGCGGCGCAGCACAATCGCCGCTGCATCGACTTCCGTCAACCCCCTGCAATTCCGTCGATGTCTTCTTAATCTCCACGATCAGGCTGCGCAATGAGGCGGACACCCGTACGAAACCGTGCCTCAGCCTCAAGCAGTAGTTGAACTCGCCCCTGAACTCGAGTCCGCTGGCGGAAGTTTATTCGCCCGAACCATCCAGCCATGATCGAACGCCACCAACTTTGGATTCTGTGCTTCCAGCAATTTGTAATGGGTGGTCAATAGACCCACAACTCCGGCGAGTAACGAAGTCGGGTCAGCGGCGTTGATGGCCGCTACGGTCATCGGCCCCATATCGCCGTCGACGTTCGCATCTTGGAATCCCAGAGCATGCTGTGCGATCCTGACGGCGGGAACGAGCCCGAGGTTGACATGCATGTCGAACAACTTCGTGGCCACCTGCTGCGAAGCGATGTTCGCGTAGAGAGCCTTGTTCCAGTAGTTCGGCAGATAAAACGAGATGGCCTGCTCGCGGGTGATGGTCCTTATATCGACACCGGGCAACTCGCGTTGCAGGATGCCGAAATTCGTGGCGCCCCCCGGATCGTTCGGATCGTCGGAAAAGCCGCCTTCATTTAGCAGTACGTATTGAATGGCAGCAAGAAATTGAGCCATTGCATTCCTCCTGGGCCTTCGCGACGTGTGTCGCCGCAGGCCTCTCTTATCGAATAGCTCGAAACGATGACCTGAACCTTAGTTGCCCCTTGTTGACCCTAGGCTTCGTTGTTTTCGAAGCCGCTCGGAATGGTGACGAACTATAATTTGTCCCGCCGCCGAAGCCATTGTGACCAGCTTTCCAAACATTGGGGCTAATCCTTCATTAATTTATTCATTTTGTTACTGCACGAAGTCACGTCCGCGACGACCTCGGGATGAGCAACTTCGATCCCGGCATGAGCGATGACGATTTCCGTACGGCGCTGATGAGCATCGACAGTAATATCGTCCATCATATCGAGTTCCTGAACGGAGTCGTGCATCAGATTGCGGCCGGCCAGGTCCACCTGGCGCTGTGGCAACTCATCCTCGATTCGCGCAGCGATGACCGCAGCATCTACGCGTGCTACCGCGACTTTCTCGTCGATTCCTGATGCCCGCGGCCTTGCTTGGTTGTGGTGCGTCACGACACATTCCTCCCGACTTAACCCAACGTCGCGTGCCCCCAAAGGGCAGGTAGACCTATGCGAATCCCCTAACCCCAATTGAGAGTCGGGTCTGGGTTCGGACATTTCGGCAAGCGCTTGCAGATGAATGCCAGGATGGAGACTTGAGCCGGCCCTGCCGGTGGTGGCTGGCTCGTGCCTGTCGGCGCGGTGCCTGCACCCAAAGGCGCTTGCGCCGGCTGAGCGGCCGCCGGCGCACTCGCAAACGTGGAGGCGTTTAACCGGGCATATGCAGCGGGGCCAATCGCCAGCGAGCGAACCGGCGTAACGGGATTTACCTGCGGGTGGAATTCGACTGTTTGCGCCCGCATTGCGGGCTGCATCATCATGATACTAGGGGACCGCAGCATCATCGGGCGGGCCAACGATTGCGCAGGGGCCGGATGGGATGCTGGCGGAGGCTGAACGGCCGGCGCGACGTGCGCAGCAATCATTAGGAAAGGGTGCACCGGCTGCGTTGCCGTATTCGTATCGCCGTGCGTCTTCACTACTACATTGCGGGCGAAGATCAAAGCCGTGATGTAGGCAGGCCACTCCCCTTGCGGCGGGACATTTCCGTCGCTAAGCTGCGTTGATGAATCGGAGAAACGCCAGAATTGCGCATCGAACACTTCCGGTCGAAACCAAGGACGGGTCAACGCCACGGAGCAGTATTCAAAGGTAACTGAGTCGATATTTGAACCCCCGGAGGCAGTCCCAAAAACCTTGGTGAGTTCCGCCGGCGCCTGGCTGATCAAGTTTGGGATTTCGGCCCCCGTGATGCTCAAGGTCGGCCAGTCGGCTTGGTCCAGGACGTCGTTAGGCGAGAAGATGGTAGGGAGGAACGGCTGGTTGGTGCTCGGGTCTGTGTAGCCCCCAAGATCAGCATTGCACTGCGACTGCCAATCCGAAAAAACCAGCGAAGGGGACTGGGCTGCGCATCTCTGTTCCACCTGCATTGCCTGCTCGACCTGCGCCTTAAAACCTTTGATGACCCAATCGTTTTCCGCAGCGTCCACCTGGGCCCGCAGCTGGGGCTCGTCCGTGTTTTGCCATTGTGCTTGAACTTGTGGATCGGTAGACATCTGCGCAGTGGTCTGCGCTGCCTTGTAGTTCTGCGTAGCCTTAAACCATGCCTGCTGATACTGCTGGTACGCAATGACCGATGGACTGGGTGTCTGCAGACCATCTGGACCTTGTGCATAGAGAAACGCCCGCGCCTGCTGCAGGTCTGTATTCTGCTGCGCCGTGAGAGCGCCTTGCGCGAGTTGTGCGAATTTCAAGATCTTGAGGTATTCGCTGCCTAGCAGACTGCTGTCATCGAGAGACGGTTGGAACAGAGCCCCGGTTGGCAATGCGTTGGTGAGTTCCGAGAACTCCAGGAAATGGGGCATATCCTGAACCATCGGAACGAACCTTAATTGGTCCGGTGTATAGCTTAGCGGCATTGTCACCGGAAAACTGAGGAAGGTATCGTCTTTTTCGAAGATTAGTTTTGCCTTCGTCATAAGCGCCAGTTGTGCAATAGCATCCATAACGATCCTCCTCAACATTCGTTGTTGGTAGAGACGTCATGCGGCAACCGGAATACTGGTCGCCGCATAACATCCGGCGCATGGCGCCATTCTGCCGGACCTGTTAGATCCAAGCCGTAATGCTGGGGTCGGGATCGGGGCATTTCTGCGAGATCACATGACACTTGAAGCCGGCGATCTGCATGCCCGGGATCGACAGACCCTGATCATCCCAACTTACCTTCATGCTCTGCTGGGAATAGCCGCTGGCGGAATAGTGAGACGCGCTTCCCCCCAGGGTGAACGGGCCCAGGGCAACCACCCCGCCGCCGCCAGCAGACGACGACTGCTGTTGCTGAATAAAGCTCCCAGCCCCGGAATTCTTGTCGATCTTCAGGTAAAGATCCTTGATGAACACGATAGCCGTTGGATACGCCGGGAGGTAACCCTTTGGCGGGCTACCAGCGTCGCTGATCATCAGGCTCTTATAGTCCGGATTGGTCTGGTCGAAGCGCCAGCATTTGCTCAGAAGAAACGCATCCTTGAACCACGGTTTGACGATCGGAATCTGACAGATTGAAAAACTCAGATAGAAGTTGCTGGAGTCAAAACCGCTATTGGAAGCGACCCGGCTCTGCTTGCTGCTCGCACTCTCGGCGCCACCGAATAGACCCATGAAGCTGCCGCCGGCCTGCTCCTGCCATCCACTGGCACTAAACGACGAGTTGGAATAGTTGCTGAAGTCGCCGATGTTGAACCAAAAGTTGCTCCATCCCGCGGACTGGACAAAATCACCGGGCGCGAGTGCAGTGTAGTAGAAATCACTCCCCGATGAGATACCAGTCAGCGTGGCGTTTTGCAGATCCTGTTCGTATTCCTGTTTGAGCAGCGCCATATCTCTCTGCATCACCTGGCCAATATAAGCGGCGATTTCCTCGTAGTCATCCTTGTAGCCGTTCGTAATCCAATCATCCATCGCCGCCTTGACCTGATCACGCAGGATGCTGGCGTTGATGGCCCAGTTCTGCACGGCGGCTGGATCGTTGGCCGCCAAAGCATTGATGCGAGCCATGTTGTAGGTCAATGCTGCGGAGTCGTAAGCGGCCATTTTCGTGTTATAGAGCTGCACCAAAGGACTTGGACCCGTCACCGGAGTCACATCGCCCGTCACCAGATCGGTGTGTTGGGTCGTCGTCTGAAGCAATCCTCTGAATTTTGCGATCTTGTCCTTGGTGGCTTGATCAAGCTCCTGATCCATGACCTGGCTCATCTGAAGGACCAGCTTATACCGATCAGAGAGTGTACCTTCATTGTTTGCCACACTGAATTGGGCGAACTGTGCGTTGTTGATCTGCGCGAGGTCCGGCACGAAGTCCACGATGCGAGCCAGCATCTCGGCCTGCTGATAAACCGCGTTCGTGTCCTGCGCTCGCAGCTGGTTCAATTGGTCTGGCGTGAGCTGCGGCTTCGCCGGGGCCGCCGCAGCCGCCGCTCCTGGTGCCGGACTGCCAGCTGCCGGTGCTGATACTGCCGCGAGATTTGCAGCCGCTTGGGGTGTTACGACCCCAGTCAGTCCCTGTGACAGGAATCGGAAATCCTCTGCGTCCACCGGAATTCCGGGCGTACACCAACTGAAGAAGTTGTCGGCTGATTTCGGCACGGTCTCGTCGCCGTTGGTTAGTACGTCGTAAAGCTTGCCCATGATCGCATTGGCAAGTACGCTTGGTGCTATGTCGGCCATACTTTCCTCCATTAATCAAGTTTGTGAGAGATACGTTGTTGTTAGGGAACTACCTTATGCCGGCAAAATGGCCGACTTGGTCGGTTGTGCCATCACTAAGGCCCCGTCGCAGAAACGGCCAAACCCTGCGTAACCCATCCCAGCACGGAATAGACTTCAACGCATGGGGCACCCAGCGGGCGACTAAGATCTTCCGCGGTCCAGATCAGAATTCTTGCACCGTTGCGGCAACGAATGGGGTGTGACCGTATCATCCGACCCACTACGTGTCAAGCACATTTGTGAATCTTTTGTCCTTAGCATGATTACAGCTCTCACCGCACTCAGATGGAGTGGATTCCTTCGCGACACTTAGTTCCCTGCGAGTGTCAAATGCTGTAGTTCCACCCCGCCAGGAAGTTTTCCTCTAACCGGACCGGGCGCCCACGCAATTGCGGCGTCTGCGAAGGCGTGCTATAGGTTGACACGTACCCCGCGACTCCCTTTTGCAAAGCAGCCAGCAGGTTCGTATGGCTGATCTGAAAGTTGGACTGGTTAACAGCGTCCAGCATCGCCTTGGTGAAGAAACCATGGCCCAGTTCGGAGCGTTCTTCCGACTCTTCGCCGTAGTCGCATGCGCTCAGCAAAGTTGCCCTGGCATCGTTCGGATTGTCCTTGGATGTGTCCACCGACATCGTGCAAACTCCCTTGTCGGGCAACTGCAGATTGGACACGTTATTGTCCAAGGCGCTAGGGTCCGGCAAGCAAATCCAGGGGACAATCGCACTGCAACTATTGCGAAACGCCTGGGCCGAAGCACTGTCCCACACAAATGCCCGCGAGTCTGGCGATAAGTACATCCCCCCGGAATTGCAGCTGTCGAGTACCAGGGTAAAGTTGATGAAGTCGGGCTGCAGCGCTTGCGCAATATTCGCGATTTGCGAGCTTATGACCAACTGTCCGTCGTAAGGGACAATGGCCTCGTAGTAACGCGTAGTGGCATCGCCAGGATTCTCGGGCAGCCTACCTCCGTGCCCGGAAAAATAAAAGCACACTACATCTCCTGCCTGACTCTTCGCCAGCAAACCGCTAATTCCGGACAGGATCGCCTGCGATGTCGCCTGGGCGTCCTGCAGTACCGTGACCTCATCGAAGATGAAGGCGTCCTTCAACAACTGTGAGAAGTCGTTGGAGTCGGCTACACACCAGTGAAGGTTGGGAGCGGTAAGCGTCAAGCTGCCAATCGTCACTCCGCTATTCCAGTTCGAATAGTCGTTAACTGCTGCCACGAGAGCTCGTTTTGCCATGAAACTTCTCCTTATGGGTTCTTCAACCGATTAGTGGCTTCGACTGCAAAAGCCTTCATGCTGATTGCACCCTGCTTGAAGGTTCGTCGATGCTGGATCGAAGAATAATGCGCGTCTGACTATCTGGGACTGTCTTCTTACCTCAGTAACAAGTGCACTCCGGTTGCCATTCGCAATGTAGGTGTTGCGATGGCCTCAGCCGTATGTCGGAGAGAGACTTAGCTCTTGAATGTGCTCGTACGAATGATACGGCCAGCAACCGTTTTGCTATCCGGCTGGATAGCGGCCCTATCCGAACGGATAGTCGCCCGCGAAATCGAGCGCCAAAAGTAGGGAGTGGGCTGAGAGAACACAAGATGCATCATGGATCCAGGTCGAACCTCCACTCGAGATTCCATCGGCTAGCGCCGCCTTGGAACTATCTTGCGTAGATTTTTTTCAAGACGGCGCGCCGAGCGCTAGAGACTGTGTCGCAACAATAGTCCGGCTCGCGAAGTGATAAAGACTCGCCAAATACTAGCC
>PLQW01000057.1:2327-2565 GCA_003160215.1 Acidobacteriaceae bacterium | reverse complement strand
TTCCGTGACTGGCACGTCGGGCGTGGATTAGGCGATGGGCCGAAGCGATGACTTCGAGGTGGTGAGCGTCATTCTGGACGACCGCGGCGAAGCGGACACAGGCAAGGACCTGGTCGAGAGCGTTGCGGACGTGTTTGAGTTCGTCGTAGAGTTCCTCGCCGTGGTGCTTGAACCAGTCTTGGAGGCATTTGAGGAGGTAGGCGGGGAAGTAGGCGCCGTAGCGGCAGGGATCGCCGTG